>DAINBM010000458.1:0-2105 GCA_036732965.1 Caulobacteraceae bacterium
GTCATCCTGAGGAGGGCGAAGCCCGTCTCGAAGGACGCGCCTCAGTGCACCCGCGGCTTGCCGATTACCAGCTTGCCGTCCCCGGCGGAGGCGTGGATCACGTCCCCGTCCACCAGGGTGCCGGACAGCAGCAGCCGGGCGATCGGGTCCACCAGCTCCTTCTGGATCACCCGCTTCAGCGGCCGCGCCCCGTAGACCGGGTCATAGCCCTTGTCGCCGAGCCACACACGCGCCTCGGGATCCAGCGACAGGGTCATCCGCCGGTCGGCCAGCAGCTTTTCCACCCGCTCCAGCTGGATGTCGACGATGGAGCTCATCTGCGCCCGGCCCAGGCGCTTGAACAGGATGATCTCGTCCACCCGGTTGAGGAATTCCGGCCGGAAGTGGCGGCGGACCACGTCCATCACCTGCGGCCGGACCGCCTCCACATCGTCACCCTCGCCCTGGTTGGCCAGGAATTCGGACCCGAGGTTCGAGGTCATGATCAGCAGCGTGTTGCGGAAGTCCACCGTGCGCCCCTGGCCATCGGTCAGGCGACCATCGTCCAGCACCTGCAGGAGCACGTTGAACACGTCCGGATGGGCCTTCTCCACCTCGTCGAACAGCACGACCTGATAGGGTCGGCGGCGCACGGCCTCGGTGAGGGCCCCGCCCTCGTCATAGCCCACATAGCCCGGAGGGGCGCCGATCATGCGGCTGACCGAGTGCTTTTCCATGTACTCGCTCATGTCGAGACGGGTGATCGCCGCCTCGTCATCGAACAGGAACCCGGCCAGCGCCTTGGTCAGCTCGGTCTTGCCCACACCGGTGGGACCGAGGAACAGGAAGGAGCCGATCGGCCGGTTGGGGTCCTTCAGGCCCGCCCGCGCCCGGCGCACCGCGTCGGACACCGCTTCCAGGGCCTCGTCCTGGCCCACCACCCGGCCGCGGAGCTTGTCCTCCATGGCCAGCAGCTTGTCCTTCTCGCCCTCCAGCATCTTGTCCACGGGCACGCCGGTCCAGCGGGAGACCACGGCGGCGATCTGCTCGGCATCCACCACCTCGGTGGTCATCTGGTCCTTGGCGCTCTCCTCGGCCTCCGCCAGCTGGCGCTCCACCGCCGGGATCTGGCCATAGAGGATCTCGGACGCCCGCTGCAGGTCCCCCTGACGCTGGGCCACGGCCAGCTCCGCCCGCAGACGGTCCAGGGTTTCCCGGGCACTGGCGGCGGCGCCCAGCTTGGACTTCTCCGCCTTCCAGCGACGGGTCATCCCGTCGGACTGGGCCTCCAGATCGGTGACCTCGTCCTCCAGCTTCTCAAGCCGGGCCTTGGAGCCGGCGTCGGTTTCCTTCTTCAGGGCCTCCCGCTCGATCTTCAGCTGCACCAGGCGCCGGTCGATCTCGTCCAGGGCCTCGGGCTTGGAGTCCACGGCCATGCGCACCCGGCTGGCTGCCTCGTCCACCAGGTCGATGGCCTTGTCCGGCAGGAAGCGGTCGGTGATGTAGCGGTTGGACAGGGTGGCCGCGGCGACGATGGCGGCGTCGGAGATGCGCACCCCGTGGTGCACCTCGTACTTCTCTTTCAGGCCCCGGAGGATGGAGACCGTGTCCTCCACCGTGGGTTCGGACACGAACACCGGCTGGAAGCGGCGGGCGAGCGCGGCGTCCTTCTCCACATGCTTGCGGTATTCATCGAGGGTGGTGGCACCGACGCAGTGCAGTTCCCCCCGGGCCAGGGCGGGCTTCAGCAGGTTGGAGGCATCCATCGCCCCCTCCCCCTTTCCGGCGCCGACCAGGGTGTGCATCTCATCGATGAACAGCACGATCTGGCCCTCGGCCGCCGTGGTCTCGTTCAGCACGGCCTTCAGCCGCTCCTCGAACTCGCCGCGATACTTGGCCCCGGCGATGAGGGAGCCCATGTCGAGGGCCAGCAGCTTCTTGTCCTTCAGGCTCTCCGGCACGTCGCCATTGACGATGCGCAGGGCCAGCCCCTCCACGATGGCGGTCTTGCCCACGCCGGGCTCGCCGATCAGGACGGGATTGTTCTTGGTGCGCCGGGCCAGCACCTGGATGGTGCGGCGGATCTCCTCGTCCCGGCCGATGACCGGATCGAGCTTGCCGTCCCG
>DAINBM010000459.1:0-2102 GCA_036732965.1 Caulobacteraceae bacterium
CGGCCTTCAGTTCCGCCCGGGTATAGGCGGCGCCGGAGGGGTTGGACGGGCTGTTCAGGATGATCCAGCGGGTCTTCGGCGTGATCGCCTGCTCCAGGTCCGAGGCCTGCAGCTTGAAGTTGGTGGCGGCGGTGGTCGCCACGAACACCGGCTCCCCCCCGGCCAGCAACACCATGTCGGGATAGCTGACCCAGTAGGGGGTCGGAACGATCACCTCGTCCCCCGGGTTCAGGGTGGCGACCAGGGCGTTGTAGATGACCGGCTTGCCGCCCGGGGCCACATGCACCTGGGAGGGCTTGTAGCTCAGGCCGTTCTCCCGCTGGAACTTGGCGCAGATGGCCTCCTTGAGGGCCGGGATGCCGTCCACGTCGGTGTACTTGGTCTTGCCCTCGCGGATCGCCTTGATGGCGGCGTCCTTGATGTTCTCCGGCGTGTCGAAGTCCGGCTCCCCGGCCCCGAGGGAGATGATGTTGCGCCCCTGGCGGGCCAGTTCCCGGGCCTTCTGGGTCACCGCAATCGTCGGCGACGGCTTCACGCGCTTGAGCGAGGCAGATTCGATGGACATGGTGACGCACCCGGGAGCAATCGGGTCCGACGGACCCGGAAACGCCGCGAAACTAGGGATATCGCCGCGAGGTGTCTACCGCCTGACCGGAGAATCCGTTGCCGAGGCTGACGGCGACGATGCCGCGGCGGGCATTGCGTCATCCGAGGTGTGCCGGCGCAGCACATCGCTGGGCTCCGACGTCCCGCCTTCGAGCCGCCGGGCCGCCGTTTCGCATCGCGCGGGCAGGTCCCACATCACCCAGGACCACATGCGGTCATTGGGGGCGGCCGCGCGGACCGGGGCCCAAAGGGTGTCTCCGGCCCGGATCAGGCCTGCCGCCCGCGGAGGCGCCCCGTCCCCGCGGGCCTCTGCTGCCTGGAGGGCGCGGGCATAGAGCGCGAGATACTCCTGCCCGGCCGCCAGCTGCTCGGCATCCATTTCCGCGTCCTTGGCCTTGTCACCGGACTGTTCCATCCGGTCCAGCTCCGGCTTCACGAGCGCGTACAGCGCCATGTGACCGCTGAGAGCCCCCTCGCACCACGCCACCAGCCCGTAGTCATCGTCCGGCGCGCCGGGGGGGATGGGAGATGCGTCCGCGGCCGCGGATACGGGGGGATCCACAGGCGGGGCCGCCGCCGCGACGGCGGGCGGGGTCGGCGGCGTGCCGGGGTCCAGCAGGTCGCCGATCGTGGTCACCGGGGCCTCGATCGGGGCCGGGGCCTGGACCGGGGCCTGGACCGGTGCCTGGGCCGGCGCGGGTGCCGACGCATGTGCGCCAGGCCGTGACTTGCGAGGTGAGGACGCGCTCTGGGCCGGATTGGCGCTGAGCGTGACGATCGCTGCGGCGAGGGCCACGGGGAAGATATGATGACCCATGGCCTGCCCCGTCCCTCCGATCCGCGGTCTGATCCGTGCGCCCGTTCGTTGCGGCGGCACGACCGAGCCGACGTGTTCGCCGTTGGTGATTGCCGCTACGGTTGTGTGGGCGTAGGATGTTCGAACTCATGACACTGCTTTCGACCCTCGCCAAGCTTTTCGGCGTCCCCGGCGGCCCCCCGCCGCTGACGGCCGTGGGGGATCCGCATGAGTCGGGGCAGGTGATCGTCGACGGGGATTTTTCCGATGCGGTGACCGCGCTGGGTGCCAAGCTGGCCCGCGCGGAGGGGCCGTCCCAGCCCGGGGAATTCGACCGCTTCACCGAGATCTTCCGTCCCCAGCCGGCCGCGGAGGCCGATGTCCGGCGGCTGTACCGGCTGGCGCGGCAGACCACCCTGGGGTTCGAGGGCTATGCCCGCAAGCTCGCCCGGCGCTACGGCCATTGTCCGGTCATCCTCGAGCGGGTGCTGGATGGCCTGTTCCAGCTCGCCCTCGCCGACGGGGTGGTCAGCGAACGGGAAACCGAATATCTCGAGCGGGTCGCCGATGCGCTGGGTGTGACGCCGGCCGTCTACCGCGCCGTGCGGGCCCGCAGGCTCGGCCTCGGCGAGGACGATCCCTACCGCGTGCTCGAGGTGGATCCCGCCGCGCCCGATGAGGTGGTGCGCGCCGCCTGGAA
>DAINBM010000460.1:0-2098 GCA_036732965.1 Caulobacteraceae bacterium
ATCGCCCGCCTGTTCCTCGACCTTGATCACGTCGGCACCAAGATCGCCGAGGGTCTGGGTGGCATAGGGGCCGAGCACGAACTGCGTCAGGTCGATGATCCGGATGCCGCGCAGGGGACCGGCGGCGGGGGGCGAGGCGGCAGTGTCGGCGGGCATGGGTTCGGCTCTTCTGGGTTGGCGACGGTGCGCGAGCACCCTAGTCGCACGCCCCGCACCCCCTCAAGCGAAAGCTCCGTCGCCCGGCCTATCGGTGCTGGGCGATGAAGGCCGCCGCGGCCCCCAGCAGACCCGGCTGGGGATGGGTGATCAGCTTCACCGGCATGTCGGCCATCAGGGCCTCGAACCGGCCCTTGGCACGGAAGCGCTGGGCAAAGCCGGACCGGGGCAGGTGATCTGCGATCCGCAGGCCGACCCCGCCCGCCAGCACCACGGCCTTGGCCCCCTGGGCCAGGGCGATGTCACCCACCACGGCGCCCAGGCTGAGGCAGAAGCGGTCGAGGGCCGCCACCGCCAGGCTGTCCTCTCCGGCCAGCGCCAGGCGCCACAGGCTGGCATCGTCCAGGGCCACCACGCTGCGGCCCTCGAGGGTCGCCAGGGCGTGATAGATGGCCGACAGGCCGGGGCCGGCGACCACCCGCTCCACTGACACCCGCCGCAGGGCGTGGCGAAGGTGGGCAAGGATGGCGTCCTCGATGGAGTCGAGGGGGGCGAAGTCGATATGCCCGCCCTCGGTCTCCGTCACATGGGCCCCGTCGGCGCTCCGCAGCACATGGGCGACGCCGAGGCCTGTGCCGGGTCCGACGATGCTGATCACGCCCTGGTCCGGCAACGGACGGTCGGGGCCTGTCAGATGGCGAAGGTCCGTATCGCCAAGCTGGCTCAGGGCATGTCCGACGGCCCCGAAGTCGTTCACCAGGGCATAGCGGTCCACCTTCAGCTTCTCGGGGATCAGGGCGGGGCGGATGATCCAGGGATTGTTGGTCATCTTCAGCACCTCGCCGCTGATCGGGCAGGCGATGGCGATGGCCGCCGCCCGAGGGAGGGGACGGTCGACGGTGGCGGCGAAGTGCTCCCAGGCGGTCTGCAGGCTGGCATGTTCGGCCGCCTTGATCACCAGTTCATGGGTCAGGCCGGTGACCCGGCGACCGTCGATCCGGGCCAGGGCAAACCGGGCATGGGTCCCGCCGATGTCCACGGCCACGATCTCTTCATCCAACCCACCCATTCCGGCCCTCTTGTCCCCTGCCTGACCCGATGCGGCCCGGGCATTGCCCTGCCGCCCCCGACACCTGTAGCGTCAGCCTCATGAGACGTTCCGTACCGTCTTTTGCAAGAGGATACGACCATGACCGACGCCGCCTCCCATGATGCCGCCTCCATGCAGGCTCTGCTCGAGCGGCAGAAGCGCGCGCATCTGGCGGAGGGCGCGCCGGACCTCGCCCTGCGGGTGGACCGCCTGAACCGCTGCATCGGCCTCCTGGTGGATCACCGGGGCGAGATCGAGGATGCCCTCAACACCGATTTCGGCTCCCGGTCCCGGGAAGCCAGCGCCTTCACGGACGTGGCCGCTTCCATCGGTCCCCTGAAGCATGCCCGGGACAATCTGGCGAAATGGGCGCGACCGGAGAAGCGCCGGACCTCACCCCCGATCCTGGCCCTGTTCGGGGCCCGGGCCGAGGTGCGCTATCAGCCCAAGGGCGTTGTGGGGGTGATCAGCCCGTGGAACTTCCCCATCAACCTGACCTTCGCGCCGCTGGCGGGCATCCTGGCCGCGGGCAACCGGGCGATGATCAAGCCGTCGGAGTACACGCCCGCCACCTCCGCCCTGATGGCCCGCCTGTTCGCCAAGGCCTTCAAGGAGGAGGAGATCGCGGTGGTGACCGGCGGACCGGAGATCGGTCAGGCCTTTGCCGGGCTGGCCTTCGACCATCTGATCTTCACCGGGGCCACCGGTGTCGCCCGCCACGTGATGCGGGCGGCGGCGGAGAATCTGGTGCCCCTGACGCTGGAACTCGGCGGCAAGAGCCCGGTGATCGTCGGCCGCTCCGCCGACATGGCCGTGGCCACGGCGAGGATCATGAACGGCAAGACCCTGAAT
>DAINBM010000461.1:0-2090 GCA_036732965.1 Caulobacteraceae bacterium
AGATCCACGCCCTCCGCGGTGTCTGCCGCGGTGTCGGGCCTGGCGTCCTGGGCCGAGGCGAGGGGCGCAAGGGCGGTGAGCGTGAGGGCGGCCGAGGCCGCAAGGATCATGTGTCTCATAATGTCTTCCCCGAAAGTTCCGCGTCCTTCCGAGGTTGCCCCCACGGTGGTCGCATCTGGATGGTCGAAGGCGCGCCGCGGGTCCCGCGACGCGCCTGGTCTGCGATGGCTCAGTGCTTCTTGACCTTTGCGGCGCGGGCGGCGCGGAGCGTCGCCTTGGCATCCTTCAGGGCCTGCTTGTCGGTCTTGGCCGCCGACTTGTCGTCCTTCAGCTTCTCCTTGTCGGCCGTCAGGGTCGAGGCCGGATCATTGGCGGCCGTGTCGGCCTTCAGGGCGGCCTTGTCGGCCTTGCGGGCGGCCTCGTCGGCCTTCAGCTGGGTCTTCTCGGCCACGACCGCGGCCTTGTCGGCGGCGATCACCGGATCCTTCGGCGTCGGCGGGGTCGTCGGCGGCACGGTCTGGGCGACGGCGACGGTGGCCATGGCTGCGAACAGACCCGCAGTGATCAGTGTGTTCTGGAACTTCATCGGTCTTCTCCCTTGGTCATACAGATTGCTTCAGAGCCCTGAGCTCCCCCACAAGCTGACAACCTGCACATGAACTGGATATGAACAGTCCAGACCAGCTCATCAGAACCAGATTAACAGTCTCAATATTTGCCAATTCATTAACCATCCGGACTTGTGAGGTGAATGTGATCTGCGTTCCGGCGAAATATTCGTCTGGCTGGCGAATCGCTGGGAACCCTGCGGCCGGGTCTGGCCGCCGACGCCGGGGCGCGATTGTCGCTTGCATATCACAAGTCACAATGCGAGACTTGCGTATTGCAAGTTGACACTTGCAGGCGGGCGGCGCGATCGGCGGGCCACGGCCGCAGACCCATCGCCGGGGGACGATCCGATGGCCACACCCCGAGACCCGCTGGACTGGCGATCCGAATGTCCCATCAGTTCGGCCCTCGACGTGCTGGGGGACCGGTGGTCCCTGCTGATCATCCGTGACCTGCTGATCCACGGCCCGCGCACCTACTCCGAATTCCTCGGGTCCGGGGAGCGCATCTCCACCAATATCCTTGCCGCCCGTCTCGACATGCTCACCTGTCTGAAGCTGATCGAACGGAGCGACCCGACCGGCGGTCCGCGCAACAATGCCTTCCAGTTGACCGAGGCCGGTGCCGCGCTCCGGCCGGTGCTTGAGGGGCTTGGCTGCTGGGCGTCCACCCACCTTGCCGAATTCCACACCGACATTGTCAGGATGTCCTGACACTCCATCCGCAAGAAGGACCGACCCCCATGAGCGACGTCACCGCCCCGGCCTATGTCATGGTCCAGATCCGGGCCAAGAGCTTCGAAGAGACCATGCAACGCTACGGACAGGCCGCCCTCGCCACGGTGGCGGACTTCGGCGGCGAACTGCTGGCCGGAACGCCCCTGCCGACGGTCCTGGAGGGGGATTGGGACGGCAACTGGGCGGCCATTCTGCGCTTTCCCAGCCTCGCCGCGGCCCAGGTCTGGTACGATTCCCCGGAATATCGTCCGCTGAAGGACCTGCGGATCCATGAACTCACCGACATGAACCGGGTGTTGCTGCTCGAAGCGGGGGCACCGGCGCCCCAGGCGTGACAAGCGGCGAGGCCCCGCAAGCCGCCGGGGCCCGCGCCAGCGTAATGGCAAGCCGCTATACATGATGAGTGCGCCTATGATTCGTATAATGTATTGTATATTCACGATGTTTGTTCAGAAATTGCTAATGAAAGTTAATCAAGTCTCCCTGATCAATTTTGACGGGCGGGTCGGATGTTCAAGTTTGCGCGGTATTCCAGGATCGGCCTGACGGGCTGGCTGCTGGGCTCAGTCTCGGCGGCGGCTGCGGTGGCGGCGGGGGTCAATCTTCTGCCGGCGGGCCCGTTTGCCGATCCGTTTGGCATCTGGTCCAACGCCGCCACGGGTGCGCCCTCGACGAGCAGCCCCTTCTTCAGCGCTCTGGGGTCGAACGGGCGCAGTTGCGGCACCTGCCACAGCGCCAACGATG
>DAINBM010000462.1:0-2086 GCA_036732965.1 Caulobacteraceae bacterium
GGTCGAACACGTCATGGCCGACGCCGGTGGAGGCCTTGTCCGCGGGGATCACGGCCTTGGCCAGCCAGGATCCTTCCACATAGCGGAAGAAGTCGTCCCCCGGCTTCACCGTCCGGTCCATGGTGGTCAGATCCACCCCCCAGCTGCCGTACAGCGGCCTGGCTGGGGTCGGGACATCCGCGGCCTGCGCGGCAGATGCCGCCAGCTGCAGCACGGCGACAGAAACGGCGGCAAGGAGAGACGACTTCATCATGGGACCCCGGACTGGAACATCCCGCATACATGGTCCCTGGACCCGGTCCTGCCAAGGGAGACGTCCGTCATCCGGCGCTGGCCTCGGAGTCCAGGCAGCGCGGCAGGGCGTGGCGAAGGGTCGAATAGTGCGACAGGCCGTCCAGCCGGTTCAGGCTGCGCAACTCCGGCAGGGTCCGGGCGAGGGCCTCGGCCATGGCCGGCGGGGTCCAGGTATCCTCCCGCCCCTGCCAGATGCGGACCGGTCGGCGAAGGCGCGACAGCCGGGCCGGGTCCTGGGTCACATAGGCGAGGATGTCCTGGCGGTAGATCTTCGCCCCCCGCGCCAGACTGTCGCGGACCATCTGCGCGGCACCCCGGCGAAAGGCGGGAACGCCCGTGAGCGCCGCTTCGGCACCGCTGGCACCGGCGAAAAGCTGTCCCGCCAGCCAGCCGGGGGCGAGGGCAGCCACCTCGCCCTGCACGGCGGTGACGGCGGCAAAGGCCGCCGGCGCATCCCGGGCCAGCCGGAACAGGAGCCCGCCGGCCATCCGGGGCAGGAAGTCCCCCAGGCTCAGCGGGCCGGCGGGGCTGATCAGGTCCAGGCGGACCGGCAGGGCGGGTGCCACATCGGCGAGGCAAAGGGCCACCTCCATCGCCACGAAGGCACCCAGGGAAAAGCCGATCAGCTGCACCGGGGAGGACTGGGCCGCAAGGGCCGCGGCCGTCGCCGAGATGCGGCAGGAAAAGCCCGGGGCCGGGTCATCCGACGCCCGGTCGGTCGCCACGACCCCGGCGCGAGCGGCGAGGGCTCCGGCCCCGACCAGGTCCAGCTCCACCGCCCCCCCGGGCTGGCCATGAAAATAGACGATGCGGCCGTCCATGCCGTCCTCCTGCGCTGCAACCCGTCCCGGCACCCCGGCGGCTGTGACAGATTTGGCGGCCGCGGTCAGCATCTACTGGCGGGCGAGCGACATGTTGCCTATCGTCTTAAGATGGAGTCTGCCCCCTCACAGCTGGAAGGGCTGGCCCGGCAGCTGGACGGCTCGCCGGACTACCGGGTGCTGCGCCGGGTGACGCCGCGGCCGACCCGGCCCGTGCCCGACGGCCTGCAGACCCGGCGAGGCCTGTTCGTGGACGTGGAGACCACCGGCCTCGATGCGACGACGGACGAGATCATCGAACTGGCCATGCTGCCCTTCACCTACGGGCTGGACGGAGAGATCTACGAGGTCCATCCGCCCTTCTGCCGCCTGCGCCAGCCCGGTCGGCCGATCCCGCCGGAGGTGACCCGGCTGACGGGCATTGAAGACGCCATGGTGGCGGGTCATCAGATCCCGCCCGAAGCGGTGGCGGCCTTCATCGCCCCTGCTGCCCTGATCGTGGCGCACAATGCCGCCTTCGACCGCCTGTTCCTCGAGGCATTCAGCGATGCCTTCGCCGCCAAGCCCTGGGGCTGTTCCCTGACCCAGGTGCCCTGGTCGGAGGAGGGGTACGAGGGGGGGAGGCTCGGTCACCTGCTGATGCAGGCGGGGCGGTTCTTCGACGGACACCGGGCCGTGCACGACTGCGAGGCGGCGCTGGAGCTGCTCAGCCTGCCCCTGCCCCGCTCCGGCCGCCCTGCTCTGCTGCCCCTGCTGGAGGCCGCGCGGATGCGGGGCCGACGGGTCTGGGCGGTGCAGGCCCCCTTCGAGGCCCGCACCCGGCTGAAGGCCCGGGGCTATCGCTGGAACGACGGGGAGAACGGCCGCCCGAAGGCCTGGCACATCGATGTGGAGGAGGCCGCGGTGGAGGCGGAACAGCTGTTCCTCACCTCCGAGATCTATGGCCGGGAGACGGAGATCCTCACCACCCC
>DAINBM010000463.1:0-2083 GCA_036732965.1 Caulobacteraceae bacterium
AGCAGCAGGTCCACTGGGTGCCGGAAGAGGTGCCGCTGGGCGAGGACTGCAAGGACTGGGCGAGCAAGCTCACCGACCGGGAGCGCAACCTCCTGACCCAGATCTTCCGCTTCTTCACACAGTCGGATGTGGAAGTGAACGACAACTACATGGAGCGGTATGCGCGCGTCTTCAAACCCACCGAGGTGAAGATGATGCTGTCGGCCTTCTCCAACATGGAGACGATCCACATCGCCGCCTATGCCCTGCTGCTCGAGACCATCGGCATGCCGGACAGCGAATTCTCCGCCTTCCTCGAATACGAGGCCATGCGGGCCAAGCACGACTACATGCAGACCTTCGGCGTGGAGTCGGAGGACGACATCCTGCGGACCCTGGCCATGTTCGGCGCCTTCACCGAGGGCCTGCAGCTGTTCGCCTCCTTCGCCATGCTGCTGAACTTCCCGCGCTTCAACAAGATGAAGGGCATGGGCCAGATCGTCAGCTGG
This sequence comes from Caulobacteraceae bacterium, assembly GCA_036732965.1. GTDB lineage: Bacteria > Pseudomonadota > Alphaproteobacteria > Caulobacterales > Caulobacteraceae > CAIMFV01. Next base: position 489 of record DAINBM010000463.1, read on the forward strand.
AGCGTGCGCGACGAGAGCCTGCACTGCGAGGGCATGATCAAGCTGTTCCACGCCTTCGCCAAGGAAACCGGCGGCGTGAAGAAGGCCGTGGCCGACGACATCATCGAGAACTGCCGGACGGTGGTCAGCCTCGAGGATCGCTTCATCGACCTGGCCTTCGAGGCCGGCGAGGTCCAGGGCATGACGCCCGAGGACATCAAGAGCTACATCCGCTTCATCGCCGACTGGCGCCTGCGCCAGCTGGAGCTCCCGCCCCTCTACGGGATCAAGGAAAATCCGCTGCCGTGGCTGCAGTCCATGCTGTCCGGCGTGGAGCACGCCAACTTCTTCGAGGCCCGCGCCACCGAATATTCCAAGGCCGCCACCCGCGGCCAGTGGCAGGGGGAGGGCGGCGTCTGGTCGTCCTTCGATCAGATGATGAGCCGCCGGGCGGAAAACGTTCTTCCAGCGGAATGAGGTGAGGTCGGGGCCGTCCAGGGCGGCCCCGCAACCATCCGGATGCCCGGGACGACCTAGGGCTGCGGGCCGTCGAAGGCCGCGCGCAACCGCTCGAACTGGCTCAGCACCGGGTTCGGGCGGTCATCCGTTTCCGGCTCCAGATACATGCGCCGGTCCAGGTGAGAAATCCGGTCGTAGAGCCGCTCTGAGCGATCCACCAGTTCCGTCAGGCCGCCGGGCAGGTGCTCCACCGTGGCATCGTCCGTGACGACGGCCTGCAGGGTCTGCCGCCGCGCGACGGGCTGGGGACCGATCCGGTAGCGCGGATCACAGGCCTCCTGGGCGCTCATGTCCCCTTCCCGTACCGCGCGCTGGACCAGCAGCCAGCTGGCCACCTGCATGAGCCGCGTGGTCAGGCGCATGCTCTCGCTGGCATAGGCCAGTGCCGCATTCCGGGACAGAAGCTTCGATTCCTGGCGACCGGGCCCGTCCAGATAGACGGCAGCGGTCTCCACCAGTTCCATCCCCTCCCGGAACGTGCGGTCGAACAGTTCCGAGCGCGCGAAGTCCTGCACGACCGAACTGCGGGGGGGAAGGGCGGAGCCAACCTCGTTCATCACAGCGCAAACCCTTGCCTATGCGTCATGGCACCACAGCCAGCGGGGCGACGCAAGGCCACCGCTGCAGACATGCGCCCGCCCTGCAACCGCCGTGCCATCGGGTCCGGATCAATCCGGACGCCGGGAGAACAGGGCATCGGCGGCGGCCCGGCCGGACAGCTTCTTCTGCCGCGCGGCGCGGACCCGGTGAATCTCGGCCTCCAGAACCGTGATCCGCTCATCCAGTTCCTCCACGGAGTAGAGATCGAGGTCCTCCCGGGCCAACGAGGCAGCAATCGCTCCCCGGGCCTGGCGGGGTTGGGCGGGCTCGTCCATCGGATGGGGCTCCAAGAATCGCGTCGCTGGCAGTTCGCCGCCCTTGCAAATCCGGCACGGACGCGCGAACCAGCACTGTAGCAAGTCCCGCCCGGCGATGCGAGCCGGGGCATCGCCACGACCGGAGACCCCCATGTCCGCACCCCCCCGCATGATCGCCATTGCCGTCGAGGGCGGGGCCGGTCCCGCCTCTGCCCTGCAGGCCGTGGAGATCGACACGCC
>DAINBM010000464.1:0-2083 GCA_036732965.1 Caulobacteraceae bacterium
CGTAAATTTCGCGCTTTGGTGGATATTTCGATCTTCGACTATCCCCTCCTGGCCCTCCGGCATCGAGACGGCCCTCGCTGACGGGTGCCCATCGCCCGGCGGTGACACGGCCGGCCGGGGCCTGGCCATCGGACAGAGGACCGGGATTTGCGGTTTGAGCTTGATTGCGTCAGATAGGATGAACATGTCGTCGTGTCTCCGGGGACGCAGGGCGGGCGTTCCGCCCCCGCCTCCGGAAACCCCTGCGGAAGTCGAGGAGCGTCACCTTGTCCCTGTCCATTGACGCCGACATGCTGGCCCGTCTCTTTCCCGCCCACCTGCGGACGGATGCGCAACTCCGGATCCTGTCCGTCGGTCCGGCCTTGACGCGGCGATCCCCGGCGGTGGTGGCCGGTTCACGACTGGACGACCACTTCACCCTGGATCCCGCTGCCGGAGGGGACGACCTGGCCGCCCTTGTCGCCTCTGGGGCCCCCATCATCCTGCGCAGCCGGGGCGGCGAGGTCGTGCTGCGGGGCAGTCTCGCCGCGGCGGACGACGGCTACCTCTTCCTGGTGGGCTATGTGGCGCTGACCGCCAGCGGAAATCCGGCGATCAACAATGTGCCCCCCCTCGTCCCCGCGGACCTTTCGCCGAGTGACTCTGCCCGGGACGGGGCCCATCTACTGGCCGCGCAGGCGACCCTGCTGGTCGCTGCCCGGGCCCTCGCGGACGAGGCCCTTGCCGGCCGCGAGGCAGCCGAGGCGGCCAGTCGGGCCAAGACCGAGTTCCTCACCCTGATCAGCCACGAACTGCGGGACCATCTGCACGGGGTGATCGGCCTTGTCGGCGCGTTGGGTGCGAGCCCGCTGTCACCGGAGCAGGCAGAGATGGTCTCGCTGATTGCCCATTCCGGCTCCGCCCTGACCCGGGTCGTCGACGACGTCCTGGAATTCGTCGGCGGGGGAGCGGGTGCTGCGCAGAAGCCGCCGGAGACGCGCCGGGCGGCAGAGCCCGCCGAGACCGGACCGCCGGACGAGCGGGACGAGCGGGACGAGCCGGGCCGGGACGAGGAGGCACCGGTCCGTGCCCTTGTCGCGGAGGATCATCCGGCCAACCGCCGGATCATCGAGCTGATGCTCGCGCCCATGGGGGTGGACGTGACCCTGGTCGCCAACGGTGCCGAGGCGGTCGAGGCGTTCAAGCGTCACGACTGGGAACTGGTCCTGCTCGACATGCAGATGCCGGTGCTGGACGGGGTCAGCGCCGCCCGGGCCATGCGGGACCTGGAGGTCGGCCTCGGCCGGGGGCGGACCCCGATCGCCATGCTGAGCGCCAATGTCCTGCCCCGGCACGTGGAGGACGCCATGCAGGCCGGGGCCGATCACTTCATCGCCAAGCCGGTGACGCCGGTCGCCCTGGCCCAGGGACTGGATGATCTGATCCGCGCGGCTGCCGCCAATGCGGAACTGGCGGGTCGCGGCTAGGTCCGGGTCCGACACATCCGATACCGGTCCGCCGGGATCACGCGGCGGATGCGCCCGATGACAGGTGCCCGGCCACCACGGCGACGGCATCGGGGGCGAGCACGATTCCGGCATGGTCGGTATCGACCCACACGGTCTCGGTCGACCCGAGGATCAGCTCATCCCACGGGTGCAGAAGTTTGCGAGAGCTGAGGTCGGCGCGATCATAGGCCGTCCGGTGGCGTCGGCAACGGAACAGGGTCGCGCGTGTCGCAACCGGTCGCGGACGGTATTCGTTCATCACCTTGAGGCAATGAGCCAGAATGCCTCGCGAGAGCTGGTCGGCCGCGATGGGTGGCGGTTGCGTTCCGCCGAGCAGGCGCCTCGCACGGTCGCCGAGGAACGGCCAGTCGCCCTGCCGCAGGGCATGGGCCCATTGCTTCATCCAGACCCGGGCGAGGTCGAGCGGTGCGCGTCGAACCTCCCAATGGCTGTCCAGCAGGACCAGCCGCTCCACCTGCGTGCCGGCGTCGATCAGCTGGCGGGCCACCTCGAAGGCGAGGACGCCACCGAAGGAGTGCCCCACCAGCGCAATCGGACCGTCTCTACAGACACGCAGACAACCGGCCCTTGTCCGT
>DAINBM010000465.1:0-2074 GCA_036732965.1 Caulobacteraceae bacterium
GACGATGGCGTTCATGCAGGGCAAGATCAAGGTCAACGGTGACCTGTCCGTGGCCATGAAGCTGCAGCCCCTGATGGCCAAGGCCCGCTAAGCCCGACATCCATGAGTGACCCGGCGCCTCTGTACGAAACCACCGAGGCGCCGGTGCCACCGGGCGCGGAGCCCGCATGGGTCGAGGCCCGTGATGGGGTGCGGCTGCGTGTCGCGCTGTACCCCGTCGCAAGCCCTCGCGGGACGGTGGTCCTCAGCCCGGGACGCACCGAACCGATAGAGAAATATCACGAGGTCATCGGCGAGCTGATGGCCCGGGGCTTTACCGTCCTCGCCCATGACTGGCGCGGGCAGGGGCTGTCGGACCGGCTGGCCCCGGATGACCGGAAGAAGGGCTGCGCCAGGGGATGGCGGCCGTTCGTCGGTGACTACAGCCGGATCCTGTCGGTCTATCAGGCCCGTCTGCCGCGTCCCTGGATCGCCATGGGACACTCCATGGGCGGCGGCCTCACCTTGCTGGCGCTCACCGAGGGGGAGGGCCGCTTCGATGCGGCGATCCTGTCGGCCCCCATGTGCGATATCGATACCGGCGGGATTCCGCCGTGGCTGGGGCAGCTCCTGGCTCGCATGATGACCCTTTTGGGCCGAGGCACCGCCTATGCCGCCCCGCCCTCGGACGCCCTGACCGAGACGTTCGACACAACCGTGCTCACTCATGACGAAGCCCGCTGGAGCCAGACCCTGAGGCTCTACCAGGCCCATCCCGACCTTGTTCTGGGCAGCGTGACCTGGGGCTGGGTGGACTTCGCCCTGCAGCTGGCCGCGCGCCTGCGGCGTCCGGGGGCTGTGGAAGCCGTCCGGATTCCGATCCGGATCCTCACCGCGGAACAGGAACGGCTGGTGCGCAACACCGCGGCCGAGGCCGTGGCCGCCCGGGCCCCCAACGGTGCGCATCTGGTGGTCCCGGGGGCCTATCACGAGATCCTGATGGAGACCGATCCCTGTCGCGCCGTCTTCTGGGACGCGTTCGAGACCCTGGTCAGCGGGCTTCGACCGCCGGGCCCAGCAGGGGCGTAAGCGCGGGCAGGAGGCCGGGGTCGCCCACGATCAGCGTCTGGCCTCCCGTCCGGCCGATGGGCGCACCGGTCCAGTCGGCCACCTGCCCGCCCGCCCCCGCGAGCAGCGGCACCGCCGCCTCCACATCCCAGCTCTTCAGCCCGCGCTCGATCACCACGTCCAGGCGGCCCATGGCCACCATGGCATAGGCATAGGCATCGGCGCCGAAGCGGACCAGGCGGACTGCCGCGTGGAAGCGCCGATAGGCCTCCTGCTCCAGCCCTGCGAACAGGTGCGGGTCGGTGGTGGCGGCCAGCACCTGCGACACGTCCGGGCAGGACCGGGTGCGAAGCGTCCATGTCTGGCGGTCACGGATGAGGCGGGATCCCGCGGCCGATCCGACGAAATACTCCCCGGTGAAGGGTTGGGCGATGACGCCCACCACGGGCACGCCACGATGGCGCAGGCCGATCAGGGTGGTCCACAGCGGCAGGCCGGAGATGAAGGCGCGGGTGCCGTCGATCGGGTCGAGAACCCACACGAATTCGGCATCCGGGCGGTCCTCGCCGTATTCCTCGCCGATGACGCCATGATCCGGGAACCGGGCGGCAATGGCGGCACGGATGGCCGCCTCGGCCCCCTTGTCGGCCTCCGTCACGGGATCGAACACCCGTCCGGTGACCGCACCCTTGTCCACGAGGCCGTGGTCGGCCCGGAACAGCGGAAGGATGACGTCGGCGGCGCTGTGGGCGAGGCCGAGGGCGAAGGTTTCCAGCTCGGCGAGCCGGGTAGGGGCGAGGGGCGCGGTCATGACGTCAGGCATAGCCGGGCCGCCCCGGGCAGGCCAAGACCCCGGGCGAGAAAAAGCCTCCGCAGGCGGACCCGCGGAGGCTGGAGGTATGACCAGGTTCTGGACAGACGGTCTCCCGCGCCCGGGGGCGCAGGGTGGAATCAGACCGGGCTGTCGTTGTTCAGCGACTTGGCAAGATCCAGCAGGCGACGGCGCGGCTCTGGCGTTAGCAAGACG
>DAINBM010000466.1:0-2071 GCA_036732965.1 Caulobacteraceae bacterium
GCCCGATGTGATCAGCGAGATCCGCACCCTGCGCCCCTACGGCTTCTGCGACCACCAGACCCTGGAGGGGCTGAACACAGCCCGCCGGGGGATCGCCGAGGCCGCCAATCGCAGCCTGCAACGGTCCCTGGACATCCTGCACATCTACGACCGGGCCTTCAGCGGTCTGACGGACCGCAACAAGCCCCTCGAATTCCGCGACTTCCTGATCGAGGCCCCCCAGCTGTTCTCGGAACTGGGCGAGATGCTCAGCGTGCTGCACCATGTGGTCAGCTTCTGGAACTATCGCACGGCCAATGCCCTGGTGGTGCGGATCACCGCCGACGAGCTGTGCGACATCGTGGCCGATTTCGCCGAGGGCCTGGCCCTGAGCTGCCCGGTGCCCTTCGTGCCCGGCGCCGAGGCCACCCCCCGCCGTCCGACCGCGCGCCAGTCCGCCGCCTAGGGCCCCGGTGGCGCTCAGCCGAGACCGGAGGGCCCGCGCAGATCGAGCAGGAGACCCGGGTCGAGATGGCGCCGCCGCCAGGTCAGACGCCAGCAGAGGTGCGGCCCCGTGGCCCGGCCCTTCATCCCCACCTCGCCGATCTCCTGACCGCGGACGACCCGGTCTCCCGCCGTCACCCGCTGGGCCCGCTGGTGCAGATAGGCGCTGATCAGCCCCTGGCCGTGGTCGATCAGGGTCAGGCCGCCCTCGAACCACAGGTCCGGCTCGGCCATCACCACAAGCCCGTCGGCGGGCGCGACGATCGGGGTCCCGGCCGGAGCGGCCAGGTCGACGCCGTAATGGGGGGGCTTGGGCACCCCGTTCAGGATCCGCTGCGGCCCGAAGGCCGAGGTGCGGGCGGCGTGGGCCACCGGCAGGATGAAGCCCTCGGCGAAGTCCTCCGCCGCCGCCTGATGGGCGAAGGCCAGCGTCTTGCGGGCGGTCTCGTCGGCGATCCGCGCCAGCAGGGCCGGAGCCGTGGGGCTGACCTGATCGGGCGGCAGGCCGTCGATCCGCTGGATGTCGAACACGCCAGGCGCAATGGCCAGGGTCGCCGCCCCCAGTGCCGTCTCGATCCGGACGCGGTCGGCACTGTCCCGGTCGAAACCGACCACGAACAGGCCGCTGGCCCCGGCGACGGCGGTGATGTCGTTGTCCACCCGGACCCGGTCGCCGGGACGGGTCCGTCCGATCAGCAGGCCGCCCTGCACCAGATGGCCGCGCCAGGGAAAGGGGGCCGCTGTGGAGGCCTCCGCCGCGGATCCGATGGATGGAGAGACGAGGCCGAACGCGCCGAGCCCGGACAGCACCGTCCGCCGGTCAGGGCGCGCTCCGCGCGTCACGGGTTCAGCCGGCCTGACGGGCCTGCCAGGCGGCCAGGGCCTCCGCCGGTCCGGCATAGGCCTCCTGCGCCTCGGCATCCCAGTAGCGCAGGGCCTCCAGCGGCACGGCCCGCTGGCTGACGGCGCACAGCACGAAGCGGCCGGGCTTCAGGACGACGAATTCCCCGTCCCCGTAATGCAGGTGGGCCAGGCCCTCAGGCGTGCGATCCATGGCGTTCATCGGTCCATCCTACAGCCACAGCCCGCCGGGCTCCAGCGGGAAAGTCGGCGGATGCGGCGCGCCTCGCATTGCGTCCGGAGCCTCCGGGAGCTATCACCCGGGCCGAAACTCCCCCCTTTTGCTCGAGACGACACAGGACCGTCATGGCCGCTCAACACATTTTCCAGATGCAGGGCCTGACCAAGGCCTTTCCGGGCGGCAAGAAGGTGTTCGAGAACATCTGGCTGTCCTTCTATCCGGACGCCAAGATCGGCGTCGTCGGCGTCAACGGCTCGGGCAAGTCGACGCTGCTGAAGATCATGGCCGGGATCGACAAGGAATATTCCGGCGAGGCCCGGGCCGCCGACGGGGTGAAGCGCGGATATCTGCCGCAGGAGCCGCACCTGGACACCAGCCTCGACGTGTGGGGCAACGTCATCTCCGAGTGCGAGGAAAAGCAGGTCTTCGACCGCTACAACGCCATCGCCGCCGAGCTGGGCGAGAACTACACCGACGAACTCATGGAGGAGATGAACAAGCTCCAGG
>DAINBM010000467.1:0-2059 GCA_036732965.1 Caulobacteraceae bacterium
GGGCCCTCGCGGCTCGAGGACATCCAGAACAACATCGCCGCCATGGCGGACATGGCCAGGGCCCACGGCCTGCGCGTGCTGGTGGGCAGCCTGACGCCGGCGACGTCGCTCACCTGGGCCCCCGAGGTCCGGCCGGCGGCCAGGATCGTGGCCATGAATGTCTGGCTGAAGGCCTATGCCCGGACGAACGGCCTCACCTATGTGGACTACTACACCGCCCTGGCCGGGCCGGACGGGGGCATGAAGCCGGGGCTCAGCGACGACGGGGTCCACCCCAATCGCCGCGCCTATGCCCTGATGCGCAAGGCGCTGGAGGCGGCCCTAGCGGGCCAGTAGGTCCTTCAGCCGGGCATCGATGAAGGCGGCATCCACCGGGTTGAGGCCCGAGGCGGCCATGTGTCCCCAGATGGACGGGATCGGCCGAAGCTCGGCATCGGGCAGGCTCGCCACCTCGGCGGCGCTGTCGGCCACGGGGAAATAGAGGTCGGTCTCGCAGGGCATGACCAGCGCCCGGGCCCGGATGGCCGCCAGGGCCGCTGTCAGGTCGCCGCCGGCGGCGATGTCCGCGGTCTGCCAGCTGTCCAGCATGGTCAGCAGGTCATTGGCATCCCGGGAGAGGAAGTGGCCCTCGAGAAAGGCCAGGAAGGTCTGCAGGTCGGGGGCCCCCATCCGGGTCTGGTCGATCCTCTCCCGGTAGAAGGCCTGGGAGAACATCCACCCCGCATAGACCCGGGCAAAGGCCCGGATCCCGGTGGTCGGCGGCGCGCTGTAGTCCCCTGCGGCAAAGGCGCTGTCGGCGGTCAGGGCGGCCTTCAGCCCTTCCAGGAACACGAAATTGTGCCGCGCCGTGCGGGCCGAGCCGCAGATGGGGGCGATGCGCGCCACCAGCTCCGGGTAAAGGGCAGCCCAGTGATAGGCCTGCTGCGCCCCCATGGAGAAACCGACCACCAGCTGGACCCGGGTGACGCCCAGGCCTTGCGTGAGAAGGCGGTGCTGCAGCCGGACATTGTCCGCCAGTGTGACCTTGGGAAACCGCGGGCCGTCGAACGGGGCCGGGGTATTGCTGGGGGACGAGGACAGGCCGTTGCCCAGCATGTTGGGGATGAGGATGAACCAGTGCCGGGGATCCAGCGCCTTGTCCTCGCCCACCAGCCAGGCGGTGTCGGTATGCTGGCCCGCATAGTGGGTGGGGGCGACGATCACATTGTCCCGGGCGGCGTTCAGGGTGCCATAGGCCTTGTAGACCAGTCGAGCCCCCGGCAGGGTCTGCCCGGATGTGAGGGCGAGAACCCCCGCCTCGAACACGGTGACATCGGCACTCATCCGGCGGAGGCCTTCCCGGCGGGACGCGAGGCCGGCCGCAGGACGCCACCGAAGCCGCCGCCCCGGGCCACCTGCTTGGGCTGTTCGTCGAACAGTTCCGCGAGCTTCTCGGTCATGGCCCCGCCCAGCTGTTCCACATCGACGATGGTCACCGCGCGCTTGTAGTAGCGGGTCACGTCATGGCCGATGCCCACGGCGATCAGCTCCACCGGCGACGCGCCCTCGATCTCGCCGATCACCTGGCGCAGATGCCGCTCCAGATAGTGACCGGAGTTCACCGACAAGGTGCTGTCATCCACCGGCGCGCCGTCGGAGATGACCATCAGGATGCGGCGGCTCTCCGGCCGCGCCATCAGCCGACTGTGGGCCCAGACCAGGGCCTCCCCGTCGATGTTCTCCTTCAGGAGCCCCTCGCGCATCATCAGGCCGAGGTTCTTGCGCGCCCGGCGCCAGGGGGCCTCGGCGGACTTGTAGATGATGTGGCGCAGGTCGTTGAGGCGGCCGGGATTGGCAGGCTTGCCGGACCGGATCCACTCGTCCCGCGCCTGCCCGCCCTTCCAGGCCCGGGTGGTGAAGCCCAGGATCTCCACCTTCACGGCGCAGCGCTCGAGCGTGCGGGCCAGGATGTCGGCACAGACGGCGGCCACCATGATCGGCCGTCCGCGCATGGAGCCCGAGTTGTCGATCAGGATGGTCACCACCGTGTCCCGGAACTCGGTGTCGTCCTCCTGCTTGA
>DAINBM010000468.1:0-2053 GCA_036732965.1 Caulobacteraceae bacterium
GAAGGAGCTCGGCCTGGATCACGCCCGGGTCAATGTGAACGGCGGGGCCACGGCCCTTGGCCATCCCATCGGGGCCTCGGGCGCGCGGATCCTGACCACCCTGATCTCTGCGCTTCAGACCCGGGGCCTGAAGCGGGGCCTCGCCAGCCTGTGCATCGGCGGCGGCGAGGCGACGGCCATGGCGGTGGAGCTCGTCTGACAGGCGGGTCAGTCCCGCTGCGGCTCCAGCACCACGCCGGCGGACGCCACCATGATCAGCGCCACGGCGGCCATCTGGACGAGGCTCAGCCGCTCCTGCAGGAACAGGAAGCCGGACAGGGCCCCGATGGCAGGCTCGAGGCTCATCAGTACGCCGAAGGTCCGGGACGGCATCCGCGCCATGGCCAGCATCTCCAGGGAATAGGGCAGGGCGCTGGTCAGCAGCCCCACCGCAAGGCCGAGGGGCAGCAGGGCCGGGGACAGGAGCGCGGTGCCGGCATGGGCGATCCCCACCGGAATGACGATGGCTGCGGCGATCAGGGCCCCATAGGCCGCGGCATGCCCCGGGTTCGTCGCCCCGGCCCGCTTGCCGAGGATGATGTAGAGCCCCCAGAACACGCCCGCCGCCAGCGACAGGCCCGCGCCGACCGGATCGATCCGGGCCGTGACGGGCCCCAGCGCCAGCAGCATCAGGATCCCGCCGGCGGCCATGCCCACCCACAGGAGGTCGATGGCCCGCCGGGAGGCCAGCACGGCCACGGTCAGCGGGCCGATGAACTCCAGCGCCACGGCAAGGCCCAGCGGGACGGTGCGCAGGGACATGTAGAAGGTCAGGTTCATGCAGCCCAGCACCGTGCCGTAACCCAGGATCCACCTCAGCCGTCCCCTGGCCGGTCGCGTGCGCCACGGCCGCCAGAAGGCCATCAGCATCAGGGTCGCAAAGGTCAGTCTGAGGCTCACCGCCCCTTGCGCGCCGACCACCGGGAAAAGTTGCTTGGCCAGGGACGCGCCCCCCTGCAGTGACAGGATGGCCACGATCACGGCGAGGATCGCGAGGCCCTGTTGGCCGCGCGGGGCAGGGGATGAGGGTGTCATCCGTCGATGTCTAGAGGGGCTTGCGCATGCGCACCAGCGGCACGGGCACGCCGCCGGTGGCATCGGTGAAGGCCTCGACCTCGTGGTAGCCGCTGGCCCGGTAGAGGGGGAGCCCGCCCATGGTCGCCGCCAGTTCCACGGCCTGGAAGCCCTCCGCCCGGGCCGCGGCCTCTGCCGCCGCCAGGATCGCGCGTCCCACGCCCCGCCTTGTGAAGGCCGGGGCGGTGTACATGGCCCGCACCCGGGCCGGCTCCGTCGCGGGATCGAGGAGGGCCGGCTCCCGGCCCGGCGTGTGGTCCCCGCCGTAGAGGGTATTGCGCCGGCTCCAGCCGCCACAGCCCGCCACCTGGCCGTCGATCTCGATCACGAAATAGGTGCCGTCGGCGATCAGCTGGGTGTCGATGCCCATGATCATGCGGCTGGATTCCACCTGCTCCGGCGTCAGCACCGGAGACAGAAGGTCGGTGATGGCGGCTTGCATCAACGGCATCAGGACCGGAATGTCCCCGGGCGTTGCCAGACGCGTTGTCAGACCTGACCCCATGGGTGACACGTCCCTTCCCGTTGTGCGGCGTGCGTCGACACGCCCCGGAACTCCTGCGACGACCCGTTGTTAGAGCGCGCCGGATGTGCGAGTCACGCCCTGACCGACTGATTATCTCTGCAGACGACCCATTTGGTGTCGCGGAGACCGATTCGAGGAGCCGACGATGAATTTGTGGCAGGACTTCATGCTGACCGAGGGCAAGGTCGTCGACAAGTGGCACCACTACTTCCCGATCTACGAGAAGCATCTGGCCCGCTTCCGCAACACCACCATCACCTTCATCGAGATCGGGGTGAGCAAGGGCGGATCGCTGGCCATGTGGCAGCGCTTCTTCGGGCCGATGGCCACCATTGTCGGCCTCGACATCAACGAGCGCTGCATGGAGCATGAGGCCCCGGGCATCCATGTCCGGATCGGCGACCAGAGCGACGA
>DAINBM010000469.1:0-2047 GCA_036732965.1 Caulobacteraceae bacterium
AGGGCGTGGATCTCGGCCTCTTCCTGGGGACCGGCTACAACTATTCCAGCGGCAAGTACGGAACCACCACAACCACCACCATCCAGTCGGCCCCCCTGCTGGCCAGCGTCGAATATGGCGATCTGAGCGTCGATCTGACCGTGCCCTTCCTGAACGTGAACGGTGACCCGAACGTCATCCCGGGGGTAGGCCGGGTGGTCAACAAGAACCCCAAGAAGCGCAGCAAGGCCGGCACGGCGACCGGCTCGGCCTCGGGCATCGGCGATGTGGTCGCGGAAGCCACCTGGGACGCCTATACCAATGACGCCTACAAGTTCGGCTTCAGCCTGTCCGGCAAGGTGAAGTTCGGGACCGGGGACAAGAGCCAGGGCCTGGGCGACGGCGCGACCGACTACTCTGTCGGCCTCGGCGCCTTCAAGACCTTCGGGCCCCTGACCCTTACCGCCGACGTGGGCTACACGGCCCTGGGCTCGTCGAACTACATCGCCCTGAAGAAGAACCTGATGACCTATTCCGTCGGGGCCCTTTACCGGGCATCGGACAAGGTGTCCCTCGGCCTCAGCTATGATGCCGGTGGCCAGGCTGCGCTGGGGATCTCCGGCACCACCACGCGGGAGCTGACGGCATTTGCCGCCTACAAGCTGGCGAAGCACTGGAAGCTGCAGGGCTACGGTCTGGCCGGCTTCTCCGATGGCAGCCCCGACTTCGGCGGCGGCGCGTCCCTGAAGTATGCCTTCTGATGACGGAGCGACAGCCCATGCGGAGCGGTGCCCGCGCCGTGCAACGGATCCTCTGCGCGGCGCTGGCCCTCAGCCTCGCCGCCTGCGCCAGCGCGCCCCAGTTGATCGTGGACCCCAAGTCCATTGCCGACCGGAAGACCTACAACGACGACCGGCGGGAGTGCCGCGACCTGGCGCGCCAGTACCGGGCCGGGAACGGCACGGCCTCCGCCGCGGTGGGGGCCGGGGCCGCGGTGGCAACGGCCGGTCTGGTGGTGGCCACCGGCGGCCTTGTGCTGATCCCGGCCGGGATCGCCGGGGCGGCGGCCGGAGGCAGCGTGGCCCAGGGGCATGAGGACCAGGTCCGTCAGAAGATCGAGGCCAAGTGCATGACGGACCGCGGCTACAAGGCCTACGTCCCCTAGGCGGTGCCCCGTGGCGGGACCATGGCTAGGCCAGCGACGCCATCACGGCGACACTGGGAGCCACGGCATTGCCGACCAGGCCGCGCCAGGCGGTGGCGACCGCCTCGGGACCGCGCTCCTGGCGGATGTCGAGCCCGTCCTTCAGTTCGAGGGACATGCGGGCCGCCTCGATCCCCGCGCGGCGGAGGATTTCACCCGGCCCCCAATCCACGTCCCGCTTGGCGAACTGTGCCGGCGCGAAGAAGAAGCTGTGCGGGGTCGCTGCGGCATCCGGGCGATACCGGCCGGCCCCCCAGTGGGTGGCCCCCACCGCACAGCTGAGCTTCAGTTGCGCCCCGAAGCGGGCATGGATCGCGGTGACCACCTCGCCATTGCCCGACATGTCGACAAAGGCTGTGGGAAGGCCCGGGTCCATCTCGCCGATGCCGTCATAGGTGACGACTGCGTCGCAGGTGCCGAGCCCGGTGACAAAGCCGACATTGGCCGGCGAGGTCAGTCCCACGACCCGCGGGCGACCGTCCCCATGGCGGGACAGCAGATTGACGAGGCCGAGGCCGGTCTTCGAGGATGCGCTGCCCACCAGAACCTGCGCCGCCCCGAAGAAGGCGTTGTCGACCAGGTAGTCGTAGAGGACGTAGGACGTGGAAAACAGCGGGAAGAACAGGCACCGGGCGTCTTCCATGGCCTTCAGCGCGGCGGGATCGCCCAGGGTCCGCTGATAGGTGTTGTAGATGCCAGGCAGGTCGGCACGGTGGGCGGCCCCGTCGCTGAAGGACCGGTCGCTGACCGCTGCCGGGCGAACCACCAGATGGCTGGCCATGGGCAGGAACCCCCACACCCGGTCGCCGACGGGCACCTCGGGACAGCGGGACTCGACCACGTCCGCGAACCCCCAGACCGGGA
>DAINBM010000470.1:0-2034 GCA_036732965.1 Caulobacteraceae bacterium
GGAACAATTTCCCGGATCTGAAACGGACGTGTCTTTGTGAGTTCTTAAGTGATCGGGGCGACATTGCCTTGGCAGTCTGTCAGGGTCGGGCGCCACCCGCCGCGGCGCAGGGATGTCAGGGCGAATGCAGGACGTTGAGTTTGCCGTTTCCGCGCTGACGGACCGCTCGCTGCTGGTGCTGGACGATGACGGCCCCCTGCGGATCCGCCTGGGCCGGGCGCTGGAGGCCCGCGGCTTTGCCGTCTGGCAGGCCGGCAGTGTCGCGGATGCGGTGGATCTGGTCCGGCACCGTGCCCCCGCCTTTGCCGTCCTGGACCTGCGGCTGGAAGACGGCAGCGGGCTGGACGTCGTCAACGCGATCCATGACCGGCGTCCGGACGCCCGCTGCGTGATCCTCACGGGATATGGCAACATTGCCACCGCCGTCGCCGCGGTGAAGGCCGGGGCCATCGACTATCTGCCCAAGCCTGCGGACGCCGATGACGTGGTCCGGGCCCTGTTGGCGACGCCGGACGAGGTGGACGCCCCGCCCCCGCCGGAGAATCCCATGTCCGCCGACCGGGTGCGGTGGGAACATATCCAGCGGGTCTACGAGCACTGCGGTCACAACATCTCGGAAACGGCCCGGCGGCTGAACATGCATCGCCGCACCCTGCAGCGCATCCTGGCCAAACGCGCCCCCAGATAGACCCCGCCCCGCGGGATGGGATCAGGCGAGACGGGCGCGCCAGGCCTCCAGCCGGGTCTTCAGTTCGGCCCGCAGCAACAGGGGGGAGATGTCCGGCGGTAGACGCTCGAGGACCTCGAAGTGGAACGCGCCTTCCCCGTACGTGTCCCAGGCCGCCTGCAGGGTCCGGTCCCGGTGACCGCCGGTGCGGAGCTCGAACCAGACCCGGTTCTGGTGAGTCTCCACGGTGCGGCTGTCCATCAGCCACACCTGTCCGGTCCCGGCGCAGCGCACGGCGCACACCCCGGCGGCGCTCTTCTGCTCCTTGTAGGCGGCCGTGGCGGCCTTCTTGTCGATCGGGTCCATGGCGGAAGGTCTAGCCTGTCTCAGGCGTCGCGTCAATTTTATCCGGGTATTATTGCGGGGCCGCTGGGAATCGGCTAGGTCTCCCATCCGTTCCGGAGCCCTGCATGACCCCGTCCCCGTTCCTCGCCTCCGCCCCGGCCTTGACGGCCAGCGCCTTTCTGGAGGACGGGCTGCTGGCCTCCGGTCCCCTCACGGAGGTGGCGGTGGCCCTGCATCGTGCCGGGTGCCCCTTGGCCATCGTGCTGGACGAGGCCTCCGGCAAGACCCTGGATCTGGACCTGCGGGGCGATGAGGCGGCGGTCCGGGCCCGTCATGCCCCGCCGATCCCCCCCGGAGACGAGCCGACGGCCCGCACCGGACCGGGACGTCCGAAACTGGGGGTCGTGGCCCGGGAGGTGACCCTGCTGCCCCGCCACTGGGACTGGCTGGCCACCCAGCGGGGCGGGGCCTCGGTGACCCTGCGGCGATTGATCGACGAGGCCCGCAAGGCGACACCGGATGCCGGCCGCGTGGCGGCGGCACGGGAGGCCGCCTATCGGGCCATGTCCACCCTGGCCGGCGATCGACCCGGCTTCGAGGAGGCCAGTCGGTGTCTGTTCGCCGGGGATCTGGAGGGGCTGGCGCGGCACGCCGGGCCCTGGCCGCCCGCCATCACCGCCCTGGTGCTGCGGATGGCCCGGGCCGGGTCGGACTGAGTCCCTGTCAGACGATGCCGGGGGGAGGCTGAGCGGCGCGCAGGGCGGCCAGCCGGCCGAAGCCGAGGATCAGGGCGCGGCGCCGGGCCGGGGCCAGGGGAGTGGTGTCCGGCTCCCGCACCACGGCACCGTCAAAGGCATCGGCCACGATCAGCCCGGGCGCCGGCGGCAGGATATGGCGGGGAAACTCCGGTGCCACGGCAAAGTAGAAACGGTCGCACCAGGAGGCGTATTCCGGCCACTTGCCGTCCGTCCGGAAGTCCTCGGGCCCCGACTTCACCTCGACGATGATCAATTCCCCCTTGC
>DAINBM010000471.1:0-2029 GCA_036732965.1 Caulobacteraceae bacterium
ATGACGAACACCTTGGCCGCGGCCACGGTGCCGGCGGCGGTCATCATCATCGGCAGGGCGCGGCCATAGGCCTCCGCCCCCTCGATCACGGCCCGGTATCCGGCGAGGTTGGCCTGGGAGGACAGGGCATCCATGGACTGGGCCCGGGTGATGCGGGGAATGAACTCCATCGCCACGGCGGTGACGCCGCGGGCGGCCAGGGCGTCCAGCAGGGGCTTCGACTGGTAGGGGTTGATCAACCCGGCGAACAGGGTGCCGGGGGCCATGGCGGCAATCTCGGCCTCACCGGGTTCGCGAACCTTGAACACGACTTGCGCAGAGGCGACGGCCGCCGCCGCAGTCGGGGCAATGGTGGCCCCCGCGGCCGCGTAGTCCGCATCATTGACCGCCGCACCGGTGCCGGCACCGGTTTCCACCGTCACCTCCGCACCCAGGGCGATGAGCTTCTTGACGCTTTCCGGTGTCGCCGCAACGCGGGTCTCCCCCGGATGCGTTTCCCTCGTAATGGCGATCTTGACGGTCATGCATGCCCCTGATTGAGGTCCAAGAGCCCTCAATTAGGAAGGTTTTGCGCCGTCTGTCCAGTTGAGAAGGGCGATGGACCCCGCAGAACGGACCGCGGGGCGGGGTTGCGCCGCGACATCCGGGGGGGCGAGCCTAGTGGGCGCCGTCGGGCTTGCTGCGCAGGAAGATGATGCCGAGCACGGTGATGATCGCGCCGACCACCAGGCCCGCGAACGGGCCGGCGGGGGTGCAGAACCACATGACCACCCAGGTCAGGCTGGCG
Source organism: Caulobacteraceae bacterium (assembly GCA_036732965.1). Taxonomy (GTDB): domain Bacteria; phylum Pseudomonadota; class Alphaproteobacteria; order Caulobacterales; family Caulobacteraceae; genus CAIMFV01. The sequence continues at coordinate 788 of DAINBM010000471.1, forward strand.
GCCAGCGCCAGCGAGCACCACTTGATCATGCCATAGACCGCCGAATAGGTGGCCGACTGCTCCTGGATGTCCATGTGACCCCGGTCGTAGTCGGAATGGGAATGATCGGCCAAGGCGGGTCTCCTGCTGCGGTCGCTCGCCCGGTCTTCGGGACCGGGCGAGCGTGTGGCGATTTCAGCCGGATAATACTGACGACGCCCGAAGGCTCAAGCGGCGAGGCCCCACTTATGGACGCCTGTGCGCGAATTTTACCGGAAAACAGCCCCCGACACAGGGGTTCTGACAGGGTCGACCCCATTGCGGGGGGCGCGGGCCGGTCTATTGTGCGACGGGACTCACGGGAGCCTCAAGACTCCGACCCCCAGGTAAGAGCTGTACGCCGCCATGACTGTTGCCCGCAAGCGGACCCATCCCGTTGCCTCGCCAGATAGTCGCCGGCGGGACTTCGCCATTGTCTTTGCCGTGATGATGGCCGTGGCCGCGGGCAATTCGGGGCTGCAGTCGGTGCTGCCCGCCATCGGCCGCGAGATCCACATCCCCGACCCGCTGGTGGCCGGCATCTTCTCCCTGTCGGCCCTGCTCTGGACCCTGTCGGCGCCTGTCTGGGCGCGGGCCTCCGACCGGCGGGGGCGCAAGCCGCTGATCGCCCTGGGCCTGGGCGGCTTCGTCCTGTCCATGACCGGATGCGCGATGGTGGTCCTGGCGGGTCTGAAGCACCTGATCGGCCCGGTCGTGGTGTTCGTCGGATTTGCCGGGATGCGGGCCCTGTTCGGCCTGATCGGCTCGGCCTCCAACCCGGCGGGGCAGGCCTATGTGGCGGACCGGACCTCGATGGAGGAGCGGACCGATGCCCTGGCCACCCTCGCCGGGGCCTTCGGGGTCGGCACGGTGCTGGGACCGGCCATCGCGCCCTATTTCGTGCTGCCGGGGGTGTCGTTCTCCGGACCCATGTTCGCCTTCGCCGTGGCGGCGCTGGTGTGTCTGGTGGTGGTGCTGAGGCTGCTGCCCCCTTCGGAGATTCCCGCCCAGACCCAGTTCCAGGCGGCGGCAAGGACCAAGGGCCGGCTGCTCGACTTCGGTCTCTGGCGGGATCCGCGGGTGTCGCCCTTCCTGATCTATGGATTTCTGGTGGGGTCGGCCCAGGCGGTCAACGGCTACACCCTCGGCTTCCTGGTGATCGACAAGGTGCACCTGGCCCCGGTCCAGGCCCAGGGCTTCATCCAGGTCGCCATGCTCGGCGGG
>DAINBM010000472.1:0-2029 GCA_036732965.1 Caulobacteraceae bacterium
GACCCCCATCGACGGCCAGCCCGCATCGGACTGGATCGATGCGGCGGAGGCCGAGCTCCTTGGCCTGGGTGCGCGGATCCTGACGCGCACCACGGCCATCGGCTATTATGATCACGACATGGTCTATCTGGCCCAGCGGGTGGTGGAGCCCGGTGCCTTGACCAGCGCGGACGGCATCACCCAGCGCATGTGGCGGATGCGGGCCGGTCGGGTGATCCTGGCCCAGGGGGCGATGGAACGGCCGCTGCCGTTCGAGGACAATGATCGGCCTGGCGTGATGCTCTCCGGTGCCGTCCGCACCTATCTGGACCGGTTCGGTGTCGCGGCGGGGGACCGGATTGTCCTGGCCACCAGCAGCGACGATGCCTATCGCACCGCCATCCGCCTGTGCGACGTCGGCCTGCGGGTCGACGCGGTGCTCGACACCCGATCCTCCGACGCCATCGACCCCGCCCTGCTCAGCCGGGCCCGGGACCGGTGCCCGGTGGAGACCGGTGTGCGTCCGCTCCGGGCGATCGGCAGCGGCCGGGGCGTCACCGGGCTGGAGGTGATGGCCGCCGGTGGAACCGTGAAATACGTGGCAGACGTGATCGCCGTGTCCGGCGGGCTGACTCCCAGTGTCCACCTGCACATGCAGGCGGGCGGCGGGCTCGACTGGGATGAGGGGCAGGGCATCTTCACCCCCACCGCCCCCCGGCAGGGTCAGGTGAGCATCGGGGCCTGCGCCGGCCGGTTCCGACTGGCCGATGCCCTGGCCGAGGCCTGGCGCGCGGGTCTGGACGCCGCCGGTGCCACGGGCGGCAAGCCGGTGGCCGACACGCCGCCTCGCGCGGACAGCTGGACCTTCGCCGATCAGGCCAGCGCCTTCGTGCCGGCGCCCGGTGTCAATCCGAAGAAGGTGTTCGTCGACCCGCAGAACGACGTGACCCTGGGCGATCTCGATCTGGCGTGGCGGGAAGGGTACCGCTCCGTCGAGCATCAGAAGCGCTACACCACGCTCGGCATGGCCACCGACCAGGGCAAGACCTCCAACCTGATCGGCCTCCTCCGGTTGGCGCAGAACGAGGGCCGCCCGGCGCCGCAGGTGGGTCTGACCACCTTCCGCCCGCCCTTCATCCCCACCACGCTCGGCCTCTGGGCGGGGGAGGATGCGGGCTTCCACGTGACGCCCCTGCGTCGCCCCCCCCTGTACGACGTGCACGCCGCCTTCGACCCGCCCTGGCAGACGGTGGGCTACTGGCGCCGTCCCCGGGCCTATCTGCGCCGGGGCGAGACCCTGGCCACGGCGGCGCTGCGGGAGGCGCGGATGGTGCGCACGACGGTGGGGATCACCGACGTGTCGACGCTCGGCAAGTTCGAGGTGTCCGGCCCCGACGCGGCCGCGTTGCTGGAACGGGTCTGCGCCACCAGCGTCTCGAAGCTGGCGGTCGGTCGCGGTCGCTACACCTTCATGCTCCGCGAGGACGGGCTGGTGAACGACGACGGCACCGTGTGGCGGCTGGCGGAGGATCGGTTCCTGCTCACCAGCTCCACCGGCGGGGCCGACCGGATGGCGGGCCTGATCAGCTATGTGCGCAACGTGCTCTATCCGGACCTGCAGGTGGGGGCGGCCAATGTGCAGGAGCACTATGCCGCCATCGCCGTGGCGGGGCCGAAGGCCCGGGCAGTGATCGCCGCCGTGGTCGAGGGGATGGACCCGCCGCGGCACATGTCCCTCGCTCGCGGCGTCATGGCGGGCGTGCCGGTGCTGGTCATCGCCGCCAGCTATTCCGGCGAGCGGGCCTTCGAGGTCTATGCGCCCAGCGATCAGGCCGTGGCGGTCTGGACGGCGCTGGCCCAGGCGGCGGAGGCCCAGGACGGCGGCCTCTACGGTCTCGAGGCGCTGGAGATCCTGCGGGTCGAAAAGGGCCATGTGGAGACCGGCGGCGAGATCGACGGCCGAACCTCCGCCCACGACCTGCGGCTGGAGAAGATGCTGAACCCCCGGGGTGGTTACATGGGCCAGCTGGCCCAGCAGCGCCCGGCCTTT
>DAINBM010000473.1:0-2021 GCA_036732965.1 Caulobacteraceae bacterium
CCATCGGCTGCGCCATCGTGGTGGCGCTGGCCACCGCCTTCGCCCTGTGGCTGCTCGATCCGGTGATCAAGAGCGTGTTCGGCGCGCACCGGCCAAAGCTGGCGGAGGTCCTGTGGGTGCCGGCCGCCTTCGTGGTTGTGGGCGTGCTGCGCGGCGTGGCCCAGGTGGGGCAGGCGACCCTGGTGAACCGGGTAGGGCACGCCATCGTCGGCGACATCCAGCTCAACCTGTTTTCCAAGCTCGTCCGCGCCGATCTGGCCCGACTGCGCCAGCAGCATTCCGGCAGCCACCTGTCCTCGGTGCTCTATGACGCCACCCTGATCCGGGAGGGGCTGACCACGGGGGTGGTGAACTACACCCAGAACGCCCTGCAGGTTATCGCCACCTTCATCGTCATGGCCTACGAGGACTGGATCCTCACCGCCATCGTGCTCACCGCAGCCCCCATCGCCGCCGTCGTGATGCGCCGCTTCGGCAAGCGGACCCGCAAGGCCGCCACGGGCGCCATGGCGGAGACCTCCAACCTCTCCACCGCGATCATGGAGAGCCTGGATGGGGTCAAGGTGGTCAAGATCGACAACCGCGAGGCCTTCGAGGAGGCGCGGGTCGGCGGGGTGATCCAACGCCGCCAGCGCTTCATCATCAAGGGCGCCAACGCCCGCGCCGGAGCCGCCCCCGCCGCCGAGACCCTGACCACGGTGATCACCGCCGCCGTCATCACCTATGCCGCCTGGCGGGGGCTGGGCCTCAACCAGCTGATGGTGTTCCTGGGCTCGCTGGGGGTCATGAGCCAGTCCCTGCGCCAGCTGGCCAACCTGCAGACCGTGATCTCCGAGGGCCTGACCGCCGCCGGACGCCTGTTCCAGGCCCTGGACGTGGCGCCGGAGATCGCCGACGCCGCCGACGCCCCGGACCTTCAGATCCATGACGCCGCCATTGCCTTCGACCACGTGTCCTTCGCCTACACGCCCGAGACCCCGGCCCTGACCGATGTCAGCCTGACCGTCCGGCGGGGGGAGACCGTGGCCCTGGTCGGCCCGTCGGGCGGGGGCAAGAGCACGCTCCTCAACCTTATCCCCCGCTTCTACGACGTGACCGGCGGACAGGTGACGGTGGACGGGCAGGACATCCGGACGGTGAAGCTCGCCTCCCTGCGGGACCGGATCGCGCTGGTGACCCAGGAGCCCTTCCTGTTCGACGACACCATCCGCGCCAACATCGCCTATGCCCGCCCCGCCGCCACCGAGGCCGAGGTGGAGGCTGCCGCCCGGGCCGCCGCCGCCCACGAATTCATCACCGCCCTGCCGGACGGCTATGACACCCAGGTGGGGGAGGCCGGAGCGCGCCTGTCCGGCGGCCAGCGCCAGCGCATCGCCATTGCCCGGGCCTTCCTGAAGAACGCTCCGGTCCTGCTGCTGGACGAGGCCACCAGCGCCCTCGATACCGAGAGCGAGGTGAAGGTGCAGGAGGCGCTCGAGCGGCTGATGGCCGGTCGCGCCACCCTGCTGATCGCCCACCGCCTGTCCACCGTGCGCAAGGCCGACCGCATCTATGTGATCGCCGACGGCCGGGTGGAGGAGGTCGGTGACCATGAGCGCCTGATGGCGTCCGGCGGGCTCTATGCCCGGCTGGCCAAGGCGCAGAATCTGGATGTGCCGCAGGATGCGGCGGTCCCCGCCGATCCGGTGGCGGCCACGCGATGAAGGCCTTTGTCCGCAGCCCCGGCGTGCAGCGCGTGCTGGCCTTCATCTTCGCCGTCTATCTCCGGCTCTGCCTTGCCACCCTGCGCTGGCAGCGGGAGGAGATGGGTCGGGTGGAGGCCGTATGGGACCAGGGTGGCGGGGTGATCGTCTGCTTCTGGCACGGGCGGATCGGCCTCAGCCCCGCCTGCTGGCCGAAGGGCCGGGCGCAGGAGCCGCGGGTCCTGATCAGCCTCAGCCCCGACGGCCAGTTCATCGCCAGTGCGATGGAGCAGATCGGCTTCCCGGCCATTCGCGGCTCGGCCGCCACGACGGCTTCGG
>DAINBM010000474.1:0-2021 GCA_036732965.1 Caulobacteraceae bacterium
CATGCTGCGGGTCTGCATTCCCTATGGCTCGCTGTCCTCCACGAAGATGCGGGCCCTGGCCCACGTGGCGCGCAAGTGGGACAAGGGCTACGGTCACTTCACCACTCGCCAGAACATCCAGTTCCACTGGGTGAAGCTGTCCGACACGCCGGACATCCTCGACTATCTGGCGACGGCGGAACTGCACGCCATCCAGACCAGCGGCAACTGCATCCGCAACACCACCTCCGACCCCTTTGCCGGTGCCGCGGCCGAGGAGGTGGATGATCCCCGGGTGTGGAGCGAGGTGATCCGCCAGTGGTCCACCTTCCACCCCGAGTTCACCTACCTGCCACGCAAGTTCAAGATCGCCGTCACGGCCTCGCCCCGGGACCGGACCGCCGCGCGGGCCCATGACATCGGCCTGGTGCTGCGGCGGCACCGGGACGGGCGGCTGGGCTTCGAGGTGATCGTGGGCGGCGGCATGGGGCGCACACCCTATATCGGGGCCACGATCCGCGAGCATCTGCCCGCCGAACATCTGCTGAGCTACCTCAAGGCGATCCTGCGGGTCTACAACCGCTTCGGTCGGCGGGACAATCTCTACAAGGCGCGAATCAAGATCCTGGTGGCCAGCCTCGGCGCGGCGGAGTTCGCCCGTCAGGCCGATGCGGAGTGGGCGGCCATGGACCGCCCGCGGGTGGACGTGCCGGACCTGGAACTGGCGCGCATCCGGGCGAGCTTCGGCCTCGTGCCCTTCCGCACCCTGCCGCCCCACTCCGAGCGGTTCGAGGCGGCCCGGTCGGACCCGGCCTTCGCCCGGTTTGCCCGTAACAACATCGTCCCCCACAAGGTCCCCGGCTACGGGATCGTGCAGGTGTCGCTGAAGGGGATCGGCGAGGTGCCGGGCGATTGCAGTGCGGACCAGATGGACGCCCTGGCCGATCTGGCGGAACGCCACGGTCACGGGGAGATCCGGGTGACGCACGAGCAGAACCTGGTCCTGCCGCACGTCCCCCTGGACGAGGTGCCCGCCCTGCATGCGGGGTTGGTGGCCGCGGGCCTCGCCACGCCGAACATCAATCTGGTCTCGGACATGATCGCCTGCCCGGGGCTCGACTATTGCGCGCTGGCCAATGCCCGGGCGATCCCCATCGCCCAGGCCATCAGCCAGACCTTCGCCGACCCGGCCCGGGCCGAGGCGGTGGGGGAGCTGAAGATCAAGATCAGCGGCTGCATCAATGCCTGCGGCCACCACCATGTGGGGCACATCGGCATCCTCGGCGTCGACAAGAAGGGGGAGGAATTCTACCAGCTCACCCTCGGCGGCTCCGGCGCAGAGGATGCGGCCATCGGCCACGTGCTCGGTCCGGCGCTCGGGGCCGACAAGGTCGCCGGGGCCATCGACACCCTGGTCGAGGCCTATCTGGCGATCCGCCAACCCGGCGAGCGGTTCCTCGACACCTATCGGCGCACCGGCGTCGGTCCCTTCAAGGCGGCGGTCTATCCAGATGCTCATCAGGCTTGAGAACGACCAGTTCCACGCGGTGGACGATCGCTTCACCGCGGTCGAGGACGAGGGTGTGCTGCCGGACACCGACGCGGTGATCCTGTCCCTCGCCCGGTTCGAGGCCGAGGGCGCAGCCCTGCTGGCGGCGGGTCGTGATGTGGGCGTGCGCGTGGGGCCCGCCGACCGGATCGAAGTCCTGGTGGAGGTGCTGCCGCAGCTGGCCCTCGTCGCGCTGGACTTCCCCAAGTACCGGGACGGCCGGGCCTATTCCACCGCCGTGCTGCTGCGGGAGCGCTTCGGCTTCGGTGGCGAGATCCGGGCGGTGGGGGACGTGCTCATAGACCAGGCCTGGAACATGGTGCGCTGCGGCTTCGACGCCTTCGAGACCGATGTCGGCCCCAATGCCTGGGCGGCGGCGGCCCGTCGCTATCGACACGTCTATCAGGCCTCCGCCGACAGCCGGGCCCCGGCCTTCGTGGAGCGGGCGACCGCCGCCCGCGACCCGGCGGCGAGGACAGGATGAGATGAACGG
>DAINBM010000475.1:0-2002 GCA_036732965.1 Caulobacteraceae bacterium
GTTCTTCGCGGGTCTCGACCGCAAACTCGAAATTCGGCCCCTCGACGATGGCGTCCACGGGGCAGGCCTCCTGGCAGAGCCCGCAATAGATGCACTTGACCATGTCGATGTCGTAGCGCGTCGTGCGGCGGCTGCCGTCCGCGCGGGGTTCCGCCTCGATGGTGATCGCCTGCGCCGGGCAGATGGCCTCGCACAGCTTGCACGCGATGCAGCGCTCCTCTCCGCTGGGGTAGCGGCGAAGGGCATGCTCGCCCCGGAACCGCGGGCTCAGCGGGCCCTTCTCGAAGGGGTACATGACGGTCTTCTTGGGGGCGGCCAGATACCGCAGGCCCATGCCGAAGGCCCCGATGAAGTCCAGCATCAGGGCACCCTTGGCGGCCTGACCGATGCGCGTGAAGAAGGACATGGCGGCGCTCTCCTCAGACGCTGGTGAAAATGCGCCAGCCGGCCACGACGGCGACGGCGACGAGGGATGTGGGCAGGAAGATCTTCCAGCCCAGGCGCATCAGCTGGTCATAGCGATAGCGCGGCACGATCGCCTTGATCATGGCGAACATGAAGAACCAGAACACCACCTTGATGGCGAACCAGACCAGCCCGAACAGGCTGGCGAGGATCGGTGTCCAGTTCGCCAGGAACGGCGTCGGGAACGGGGCCTGCCAGCCGCCGAAGAACAGGATCGAGATCATCGCGCACATCAGCACGATGTTCGAATATTCGCCGATCATGAACAGCAGGTACGGGGTCGACGAGTATTCCACCTGATAACCCGCCACCAGCTCCGACTCCGCCTCCGGCAGGTCGAAGGGCGGACGGTTGGTCTCCGCCAGGGCGGAGATGAAGAACATCACCATCATCGGCACCATGACAAAGGCCATGGGCCAGTTCTTCTCCAGCCCGCCGCCGAACACGTTCCAGTTCCAGAAGCCGCCGGACTGGTGCTCGACAATGGTCTGCAGGTTCATGGAGCCGGTCAGCAGGATAACGGTGACGATGATGAAGCCGATGGAGACCTCGTAGGACACCATCTGCGCCGCGGACCGCAGGCTGCCCAGGAACGGGTACTTGGAGTTGGAGGCCCAGCCGCCCATGATGATGCCGTAGACACCGAGGGACGACATGGCCAGCAGGTAGAGGATGCCCACATTGATGTTGGACACCACCCAGCCCGGCGCGAAGGGGATCACCGCCCAGCCGATGAAGGCCAGCACGAAGCTGACCAGGGGCGCCAGCAGGAACACCGTCCGGTCAGCCCCGGCGGGAATGACGATTTCCTTCAACAGGAACTTGATGAAGTCGGCAAAGGACTGCAACAGGCCGAACGCCCCCACCGTGTTGGGGCCCTTGCGCATCTGGACGCCCGCCCAGACCTTCCGGTCCGCCAGCAGCAGGAAGGCCAGGCTGATCAGAACGCCGACCACGACGAGGAGCACCTCGCCGAGCGTGATCAGGGTCCAGCCGGCGGGAGTTCCCCAGAAGTCTTGAATCTCGCCCATGGGCTCCCCGCTCCTATTCCGCGGCCAGCAGGCCGCGGGCGGCCTTCAGGCTTCGGGCACACTCGGCCATGGTGACGCTGGCACGCGCGATGGGGTTGGTCAGGTGGAAGTCGGTCACCGGCGACCGGAAGGGCGCATCCGACACGTCTCCGGCGGTGCCCAGCGCGCCGACATCGAACCCGGCGGCGGACGCGTGGCCCGGCGCATGGTCCACCTGGCCGAAGGTCGGATGGTCCTGGATCAGCTTGCGGCGCAGGGCCTCGAGGCTGTCATAGGGCAGACGGTGACCGAGGTCCTCGGACAGGGCCCGGAAGATGCTCCAGTCCTCCTTGGCGTCGCCCTTGGGGAACACGGCGCGGTTGGCGATCTGGGTACGGCCTTCGGTGTTCACATAGAGGCCCGGCTTTTCCGTGTAGGCCGCGCCCGGCAGGATCACGTCCGCGGCCTGGGCTCCGGCGTCCCCGTGGGTGCCCTGATAGATGACGAAGGCCTTGCCGAGGCGGGAG
>DAINBM010000476.1:0-1985 GCA_036732965.1 Caulobacteraceae bacterium
TGGACGCCACCACCGTGCTGAACCGCTCCATCGCCGAGCAGGGCATCTACCCGGCGGTGGACCCGCTCGACTCCACCTCACGGATCCTCGACCCGCGGATCGTCGGTGAAGAGCACTACGCCGTGGCCCGTCAGGTGCAGGAGATCCTCCAGTCCTACCGCGCCCTGCGGGACATCATCGCCATCCTCGGGATGGACGAACTGTCGGAAGAGGACAAGCTGACCGTGGCCCGCGCCCGGAAGATCCAGCGCTTCCTGTCCCAGCCCTTCCACGTGGCCGAGCAGTTCACCAACTCCCCCGGCAAGCTGGTTCCGCTGGACGAGACCATCAAGGGCTTCAAGGGCCTCTGCGACGGCGACTACGACCACCTCCCCGAGGCCGCCTTCTACATGGTGGGCAATATCGAGGAAGCCGTGGCCAAGGCCGAGAAGCTGGCGGCCGGCTGATGCACGCCGGGCGGCGGGCGATGATCCTGGCGGGCGCTGCGCTGGTCGCGGCCTCCGTCGGTGTCGCCTCCGCCCAGAGTGCCCCGTCCGGTGAGGCGACGGCGGAGCCCGCGCCCTACATCAACGGTTTCTGCCTCGGCATCGTCGCCGGCAGCGCCGGAGTGCAGGGGCTTCGGGAGCGGCTGTCGGCCTTCGGGGCCAGGCCGGCCCCGGCGGGCGAGCTGGATGCGGCCCGTCCCGAGGGGATGGAGATGACCGGGCAGCTGTTCCGCTTCGCGGAGCCGGGAGCCCCGGACGCCATCGCCGACAACCGCCGCGGCGGATGCAGCCTGATCTGGCATCAGGCGGTCCTCCCCGCGGAGGCGATGAAGGAAATCGAGGCGGGCCAGCTGCCCGTGGGGCCGGACGGCGCCAAGGTCGGCTGGGTCCGGGTCACGCAGTATCTCGCAGGACGGCCTCGGCCGCCCAAGTACTATCTGCAGTTCGGAGAGGCGGGCGGCTATGGCGTCTGCGCCGAACTGAACACCGACCTTCGCCGCCGGGATCAGAGCCCTGCGTCGGCGGTCACGCTTTACAGCTGCCGGATCGGCAAGGACGAAAGACTGGGATGATGGCCAAGCTGCGCTTTTCTCTCGTGGCGCCGGAGCGCGAACTGTTCGCCGGCGACGTGGACCAGGTGGACGCCCCCGGCGTGGACGGGGATTTCGGCGTGTTCCTCGGGCATGAGCCGTTCATGACCGTGCTGCGCTCGGGCAAGGTGACCATCCGCGACGGGGCTACCACCAAGGTGTTCGAGATCCAGGGCGGCTTTGCCGACGTGACGCCGGAGAGCTTCACCCTGCTGGCCGAACACGCCGTGGAAGCGGCCTGAGCCTGCTCGATGCTCTGGGCGTCGTCGGCGTCCTGATGATTCTTGCCGCCTATGTGGGCGTGCAGATGGGGCGGCTGGATGCCCGGGCCTACGGGTCTCTCGGCCTGAACCTGACCGGCTCCCTGCTGATCCTCGTGTCGATGCTGACCGCCTTCAATCTCTCCGCCGCCCTCATGGAAGGGGCCTGGGCCGTGACCGCGGTCTATGGCCTCTGGCGGCGCTGGCGGGGGTGAGGGTCTGCGTCCTTCGAGACGCGCGTGCCGCGCTCCTCAGGATGACGACCGGTGTTGAGCGCAAATCTTCGACTGTCTGCGGATCGAACCCGCCCCGGCTGCCGGCTCTTCCACCCTGCGCGTCATCCTGAGGAGGGCCGCAAGGCCCGTCTCGAAGGACGCACCCAGACCTACAACCCGTCCAGCCAGCCGATGCAGGCTTCGGCCACCTGGTCCCAGCCGGGTTCACCGATCAGCCAGTGGCTCATCTCGTCGAACACCAGGGTCTCGCCGGAGAGGCGGGCGGCGGTCTGGCGGACGGTGACGGGCGGGTGGATCAGGTCCCGGCCCCCGGCCACGGCCAGCACCGGGGCGGCGATCCGCTCCGCCGGGACGCGGGTGGTCATGAAGGGGTCCAGCCACCAGTTGAGGGTCTCCCACAGGGCCCGGCCGCTC
>DAINBM010000477.1:0-1978 GCA_036732965.1 Caulobacteraceae bacterium
CCTGCACGGCATCACGGTGGAGGAAGAATGGGGCGGGCTGGGTCTCGGCTATCTCGAGCACGTGCTGGCCATGGAGGAGGTCAGTCGCGCCTCCGCGGCGGTGGGTCTGAGCTATGGGGCCCATTCCAACCTGTGCATCAACCAGATCCGTCGCTGGGGCACCGATGCCCAGCGGCTGAAGTACCTGCCGAAGCTGATTTCCGGAGAGCATGTGGGCTCTCTGGCCATGAGCGAGGCCGGTGCCGGGTCCGACGTCATGGGCATGAAGCTCCGGGCGGAGAAGACCGGCGACCGCTATGTGCTCAACGGCACCAAGTTCTGGATCACCAATGCCCCCCATGCGGACACCCTGGTGGTCTATGCCAAGACCGATCCGGCGGGTGCCCCGGGGCGCAGCGTCACGGCCTTTCTCATCGAGAAGGGGATGAAGGGTTTCAGCGTCTCGAAGAAGCTCGACAAGATGGGCATGCGCGGCTCCGACACCGCCGAGCTGGTGTTCGAGGACTGCGAGGTCCCGGAGGAGAACGTGATGGGGCCCGTGGGCGGCGGGGCCGGGGTGCTGATGAGCGGCCTCGACTATGAGCGGGCGGTGCTGGCCGGTGGGGCGCTGGGGATCATGCAGGCGTGCCTCGACGTGGTGCTGCCCTATGTCCGGGAGCGGCAGCAGTTCGGCAAGCGGATCGGCGACTTCCAGCTGATGCAGGGCAAGATCGCCGACATGTATGTCGCCCTGAATTCCAGCCGGGCCTATGTCTATGCCGTGGCCCGGGCCTGCGACGCGGGCCGGACCACCCGCTTCGACGCGGCGGGTGCCATCCTGCTGGCCAGCGAGAACGCGGTGAAGGTGTGCCTGGAGTCGATCCAGTCCCTCGGCGGCGCGGGATACACGAAGGACTGGCCGGTGGAGCGGCTGCTGCGGGATGCCAAGCTCTATGACATCGGGGCAGGGACCAACGAGATCCGCCGATTCCTCATCGGCCGGGAGCTGATGGGGGCGTAGTCCGCATGGGGCCAGATCGGACTGTCCCTGTACTTCGCCGGGCAGAGGCGGGATAAGCGGTGACGCGCGGAGAGGGGCGATAGCCCCGTGTCCGGCCTGACCCCTTGCCTGCCGAGGCGCCGATTTGACCCGACTCATCTCCAAGCTGTCTGCGACCTCCGAACTCTTCCAGGCCAATGCCGGGCTCAACCGCGGACTGGCGGAGCAGCTCCGCGCCCGGACCGCGGCCGCCGCCCTTGGCGGGCCTGAAGCCTCCCGCGCCCGCCACACGGCCCGCGGCAAGCTGCTCCCCCGCGACAGGGTGGAGCGTCTGCTGGACCCTGGCGCACCGTTCCTGGAGATCGGGGCGCTGGCGGCCTTCGGCCTCTATGACGACGAGGCCCCGGCGGCGGGTCTGATCACCGGCATCGGCCGGGTGTCGGGGCGGGAGGTGATGATCGTCGCCAACGATGCCACGGTGAAGGGCGGGGCCTACTTCCCGATGACGGTGAAGAAGCATCTGCGGGCCCAGGAGATCGCCCTGCAGAACCACCTGCCCTGCATCTATCTGGTGGATTCCGGAGGGGCCAACCTGCCGCACCAGGCGGAGGTGTTCCCGGACCGGGACCATTTCGGCCGGATCTTCTTCAACCAGGCCCAGATGAGCAGCTTGGGGATCGCCCAGATCGCCTGTGTCATGGGCAGCTGCACCGCCGGTGGGGCCTATGTTCCCGCCATGTCCGACGAGACGGTGATCGTCCGCGGGTCGGGGGAGGAGAGCCAGGGCACCATCTTCCTCGGGGGGCCGCCTCTGGTGAAGGCCGCCACGGGGGAGGTGATCTCCGCCACGGAACTGGGCGGGGCCGACACCCACGGGCGGCGGTCCGGCGTGGTGGACCATGTGGCGCAGAACGACGAACACGCTCTCGAGATCGTCCGGTCCATCGTGGCCCGGCTGGGGCTGAAATCCACGGCCCCGGTGGCCCTGCGTCCGGCGCG
>DAINBM010000478.1:0-1971 GCA_036732965.1 Caulobacteraceae bacterium
CGGGGTCGGACGAGACCTATCTGGCCACGGACGCACAGGCATCCCCCGCCGCCGTCATCGCCGCCCTGGGCGAGGCCGGGCTGGCCGCCGAACTGGTGCAGGATGTGGGCGGGTTGAAGCTGATGGCCATCGCAGGCTATGTGCAGGCTCACGATCCGCGGATCGATGCCGCGCCGGGACGCCTGAAGGGGGTCATCGGTGCCGCCCCCGTCCCGCTTGACCCCTGACCGGAAACCCGACCCATGCGCGAGCCCCAGCGTCTACCCCACCCCAAGGCCGGCCTTCTCGACATCACCGCCTATGTCGGGGGCAAGTCTTCGGTGGAGGGGGTGGCCGACCCCGTCAAGCTGTCGTCCAACGAGAATGTTCTGGGCTGCTCGCCCCTGGCCCAGATCGCCTACCAGGCGGCGGGAGGGCAGTTGCATCTCTATCCGGACGGGCACTGCAGCGCCCTGCGCCAGGCCGTATCCGAGAAGTTCAACCTGGACCAGGATCGTCTCATCTTTACAGCCGGTTCTGACGAGATCTTCGACCTTCTGTGCCAGGGCTATCTGGAGCCCGGCGACAACGCCATCCAGGGGGAATACGGCTTCCTCGCCTATCGCATCGCCATCCGCGCGGCCCAGGGCAATGTCCGTTTCGCTCCGGAACCCAACCGTCGGATCGATGTGGACCTCCTCCTCGCGCAGGTCGATGACCGGACCCGGATCGTGTTCCTGGCCAACCCGGCCAACCCCACGGGGACCTGGATCAAGGGTGCCGATGTCCGCCGGCTGCATGCGGCCCTGCCCGGGGACGTGATCCTGGTGCTCGACGGCGCCTATGCCGAGTTCTGTGACGACCCGGATTACGAGGACGGCATGGAACTGGCCCGGACCGCGGACAACATCGTCGTGACCCGCACCTTCTCGAAGCTGCACGGTCTGGCGGCGCTGCGGGTGGGCTGGGCCTACGCCCCCGCCCCCATCATCGACGCCCTGAACCGCATCCGCAGCCCGTTCAATGTCAATGCACCTGCCCAGGCCGCGGCCCTGGCGGCCCTGAATGACGACGCCTTCATCGATGCCTCCCTCGCCCACGTGGCCACATGGCGCAGCTGGATGGCCCAGCAGCTGGGCGGTCTCGGACTGGAGACCTGGCCATCGGCGGCCAATTTCGTGCTCGCCCGCTTCCCGGACCATCCCGGCCGCTCCGCCCGGGCGGCGGAGGCCTTCCTCGCGGCCCGCGGCATTCTCGTCCGCGGCCTCGCGGGCTACAGCCTGCCCGACTCCTTGCGGATCACCATCGGGCTCGAGGACCAGAACCGCGCGGTGATCGCGGCCCTGGCGGAGTTCCTGCAGGCCTGACGCGACCCCGCGCGGACGGACATCCCCCGCTCAGAGGGGGATGTTGTCGTGCTTCTTCCAGGGGTTGGTCAGTTCCTTGGTGCGCAGGCTCTTGAAGGCCCGGGCGACGCGACGACGGGTGCCGTGGGGCATGATCACGTCGTCGATATAGCCGCGGCTTGCCGCCACGAAGGGGTTGGCAAACTGGGCCTTGTATTCCGCTTCCCTCTGGGCCAGCGCCTCCGGGTCCTTGGCATCGGCGCGGAAGATGATCTCCACGGCACCCTTGGCACCCATGACCGCGATCTCCGCCGTCGGCCAGGCATAGTTGATGTCTCCGCGCAGGTGCTTGGAGCTCATCACGTCATAGGCCCCGCCATAGGCCTTGCGGGTGATCAGGGTCACCTTGGGAACGGTGGCCTCCGCATAGGCGAACAGCAGCTTGGCCCCGTGCTTGATGAGCCCGCCATATTCCTGCTTGGTGCCCGGCATGAAGCCCGGCACGTCCACCAGGGTCAGGATCGGAATACTGAAGGCATCGCAGAAGCGCACGAACCGGGCCGCCTTGCGACTGGCGTCGATGTCGAGAACACCGGCCAACACCTGCGGCTGGTTGGCGACGACACCGATCGTCTCCCCGTCGATC
>DAINBM010000479.1:0-1970 GCA_036732965.1 Caulobacteraceae bacterium
GGCGGACGGGGGCTCGACAATGGCGACGACATCTCCCGGGCGACGCCGAATCCGACCGCCCTGTCCCAGGTGGCAAGGTTCGCCGTCTCCTCCTCGGCGGCGGATGCCTATGCGCTGGCCGGTCATCTGAAGGTCCGTCACCTCGATTATCTCCCGGCACCCCGCGCCAGCGACGAGACCCAGCCATGATCCGCAAGATGGTCGTATCCGCTGCGGCCCTTGCGGGCCTCCTGCTCGGGGCCCCGGTGTCGGCCCAGGTCCCGGCCCAGGTCCCGGCCCAGGTCCCGGCAGCGTCAGAGGCCGCGGCGACACGGCCCGACCGCGGGTTCGGGACCCTCCTGGGGGGGCTGAAGACCTTCACCCAGAAGGAATCGCCGGATGAGGAGGCCGCGGCCGGCGACGATGTCGCTGCCCAGGTCTTCGGTGCCACGCCCCCCTGGGCGCACCCGGCCGTGCAGCACTATGTCAATCTGGTGGGGCGCCATCTTGCCGCCCAGGCAGAGCGACAGGACGTGACCTGGCGCTTCGTCGTGCTGGATACGCCGGCGATCAACGCCATGGCCCTGCCCGGCGGCCTGGTACTGGTCACCCGCGGTCTGTACCAGAAGCTGGAGACCGAGGATGAACTGGCCGGCGTTCTGGCCCACGAGATCGCCCATGTGAACCGCAAGCACCAGTGGAAGGTCCTGCGTCAGCAGAAGCTGGTGGCCCTGGCCGGCCAGTCGATCGGCGGCGGGGACAAGGCCCGCACGGCCCGGGTGGTGGCGGATCTCGGGGCGAAGCTGATCGCCCGCGGCCTCGACAAGTCGGCGGAATACGAGGCGGACCGGGACGGGGTGGTGATCGCCGCCCGGGCCGGATACGACGCCTCGGGTCTGATCGAGGTCCTGTCGCGGCTGCGGCAGCTGAAGCCGGGGGACGGGGACACCTCGGTGCTGTTCGCCACCCATCCGTCGCCCGCCCAGCGGATCGAGGCCCTGACCGCCGCGGCCACGCCGGAGCTGGAGGCCGCGGCGGTACCGTCGGCGGCCGCATCCCGCCTTCACACGGTGCGCTAGCCATGCGCATCGACGGTCGCCCGGAGGACTGACTTGGACACGTCACGGACAACCGGTCGTGCGCGACGCACCCTGCGCCGGGCCGCCCTCCGCTTCGGCGACCAGGCCCGGCGGCGCTCCACCAGCTTCTATGTGGGGCTGGCCCTGGTGTTCTGCCTGGCCGTCGGCGCCAACTACGTCTGGTCCCTCGCCGGGCCGGGGATCAAGACCGCGTCCCTCGCTCTGGCGGTGCGGTCCCGCCTGTCCAGCCCGGTGCCGGACCCGGACCTCCTGATCGTGGACATCGACGAGCGCTCCCTGGCGCAGCTCGCCCCCAGCAAGGGGCGGTGGCCGTGGCCCCGGTCGGTCCTGGCCGAGGCGGTGGCGGGGCTGGCCGATGCCGGGGCGCGGTCGATCCTGCTGAACGTCACCCTCAGCGACCCGGACACGGACCATCAAGACGACGACGCCATCTTCGCTGAGGTGGTGCGCCAGACCCGCCCGGTGGTGTTTCCCGTCACCCGGCTGGACCCGGCCAACGACCATCTGAGCCAAGTGGCCATGACCCGCTTTCCGGGCACGGTGGTCCGCGACCCCGTGGCGGCGGCACGGCCGGTGGCCCTGATCCTTCCGGCCTTCGCCGCGACCTTCGACCGTCTGGGCTTCAACACCCTGAGCGTGGACGGCGACGGGGTGGTGCGGCGCTTCCATCCGTGGATCGTGGAGCCGGGCTTTGCCTTTCCGTCCCAGGCCCTGCGCGCCCTGCAGATGGCCGGACAGGGACGGGGGATCGGCCCGGACGACCACCCGGACGGCATGATCCTGAACTGGCGGAACAAGCGGGGCGACTATGCGCGGGTCTCGTTCTCCGACGTGCTCGGGACCCTTGAGTCCGGGGATCCGAAGGCCCTCGCCCTGTTCCGGGGCAAGACC
>DAINBM010000480.1:0-1970 GCA_036732965.1 Caulobacteraceae bacterium
GGGACAGGTTCAGCCCGTCCAGATGGGCGATCTTGCCGTCCGTGCGGTCACTGACCCGGACCGGCTCGAACAGGGTGGCGGGGCGCTCCTCCTCCGCATCCGGAAGAAAGCCGTCGAACCATTCGGCAAAATCCTCCGCCAGGATCAGGTCCGCCATCAGGGCCGCCTCGGTCAGGGCGGGGGAGAGGAAGGCGTCCCCATCCGGCTCCCACGCCTGACAGGCCTCGTCCTCGCCGTACCAGTCGGTGGCCGTCTCGAACAGCAGGTCCCACAGGGCCTGGTCGGCGCAGGTGCGGGCATAGTCGAGGGCAAGGATCAGGGCGAAGGCGGTGTTGGAATGCACGCCCGCCCGCACCGGATAATCCGCCTTCGGCAGATAGCGCATGAACCGGTCGGCAAAGGCCTCGCCCAGCGGCCGGACCGCCCCGTGCCAGCGGCGGCCGTGCGGAGTGGTGTGTCGCGCCAGTTCCGCGGTCAGGGCCAGCACCCAGGCCCAGCCATAGGGACGCTCGAACCCCGCCGAGGAGGGGCGGGCCAGATAGGCCAGCTCCGCCGCGATGTTCCGGGGGGTCAGCCGGGCATCGAACAGGGCCTCGATCGCCGGCGCCGACGCGGCCTTCGGAAAGAGGCGCAGCACCCGGGCCAGCAGCCAGTAGCCATGCACGCAGCTGTGCCAGTCAAAGCTGCCGTGGAAGATCGGATGCAGGCTAGACGGGGTCTGCGCATCCTCCGCGCCCGTCAGGACATGGTCCAGCTTGTGCGGATATTCCCGCGTCACATGCCCGAGCGCGAGGGCGGCGAAGCGATCCGCCAGGGCCTCAGTCAGTCTGGGTTGCGTCATGGGTTCGGAAACACCAGGAAATACATGAGCGCCGTGTTGCCGACGAGCAGAAGCGCCGCCGTGGGGGCCTGGGCGCGGATCACCCCGTAACGCTCTCGTAGCTGAAGAAGGGCCGCCGGCACCAGATTGAAATTGGCGGCCATCGGCGTGACGAGGGTGCCGCAGAAGCCGGACAGCATGCCGATGGCGCCCATGACCGCCGGATCCCCGTGAAACCGCCCGACGATCAGCGGCAGGCCGATGCCTGCGGTCATCACCGGAAAGGCGGCAAAGGCATTGCCCATCACCCCCGTGAACACGGCCATGCCCACGAAAGAGACCAGCACCACCGAGAACCGGTCCGGACTGGGCAGGGCCGCGGCCGTCAGATGACTGACGGCTGTCCCCACCCCGGACAGGGCAAACACGGCGCCCAGAGCCGCCAGCAGCTGCGGCAGCAGCGCCGCCCAGCCCACCGCCTGCAGCAAGCCCCGCGCCGACTGCACCGGATCCGTCAGCGGACGGCGCAGCAGCGCCAGCGCGAGACCGAGGGCCACAAGCACGCCCAGCGCCAGCCCGGCCATGGCAGGCAGGCTCCTGGCACCGGGCGACAGCAGCGGTGCGCCGCCGATGCGGATCTGGGGCAGGATGAGGCTCGCCAGCATGGCCACCACCGGCAGGGCCAGGGCCGGCACGAACAGCTTCCAGGCCGGGGCGGCCGGACCGTCCGGCGGCACCGGCCCATCGGCGCGGTCACCCCGCAGGGCCCCACCCGCCGCGAGCGCGACCAGCCCCAGCACCAGGACCCCGTTGCCGACGTCTCCCAGCTGGCCGCCCAGCAGGAAGCTGATGGCAAGGAGGGCATAGAATGCCGACCGGAGCAGCCCCCGGCCCTCCCGTCGGTCCAGGGCAATCGCCAGGGCCACGCCCATGAACAGGAGCCCGGCCAGGGCATAGACGGCGTCGAGGGAGATCATCGCGCCGCCCGCCTCAGTCGCCGGTCCAGCCCCAGCAGCCGCGCGCCATGGATCCCCAGCGCCAGCCCCGCCGTCGGCAGGGCCCAGAGGGAGATGGACAGGGGCGACACCTCGGCCCCGCCCGCCGCCAGCACACCCCGGATCAGCAGCACCGAACCGAAGGCGATGAAGAT
>DAINBM010000481.1:0-1960 GCA_036732965.1 Caulobacteraceae bacterium
CTCGGTGGCCTTCAGCTGGTCAGCGATCTGCTGCGCATATTCCTGCTTCGTCATGATCTGTTCCTTTGAACGCAGTTAACAGGCAGGGTTTATGCGCGAAACACTCGCCCCTCGCAAGAAAATTTTAACCAAAAAGTAACCCTAATCAATCGTTAACCATGAATAGTCGAGGGGCGCGCAACGCCCGGGCGTGGGCGGCGGATGGCCCCTAGACCGGCATCGGCCGGGGCCCGTTCCGGCACCATACCGGCCCGGCTCCGGTCGCGATGGCCGAGAGCGCGTCAAGTATGGAGTCCGCTCTCAAGGGCGCGGAAGGGCTGTTCAATTACACACTTGTTAATCATGACATGAAATTGCCACGGCCTTTTCTGCAAAGAGCGGGCACGCGCAAACATTTTCGGTGGCTTTGTAATCCAAATTTTAGTCTCGCCACCCCTAGAGTGATCGGACATCAGCGATCATCGATCCACCTCGTGTGGAACCTCAGTTCACGGCTCACACACCGATCATGCACAGCGTCGAGCACTCTGCGCCTCATGGCGAAACCTTGCAGAGCCGGATCGCCACCGCTGCCCTTCTGACGGCGGTCGTGGTGCTCGTGGCGGCCTGCAGCGTCTTCATCCTAGACCGCATCACCGAAGACAACGCGGTCCAGCTGCGCCGCACCCGCGACCTGGCGCAGGTGGTCGCCCGGATGGCCGCGCCGTCCCTGGCGCAGACCGGGGCCGAGCGGTCCGACGGCACCGGCAAGGCGCTGGACATCCTGTCCGCCTCGCCGGAGGTCCGGAGCGCCCGGATCACCGACCTGTCGGGACGGCCCGTGGCGACCTATCCCCGGGGCACCGGGGCGGCAACCGGGACGGGTCCAAGCCCTGTGACGCTGACCACAGACATCGCCCTCGAGGGACGCAAGCTCGGTACGCTTCAGGTGGTGGATGCCGCACGGGATCTGACCGATGCGCTGCCGCGGTACCTGGCGGTGACCGGCTCCCTGCTGTTCGGATCCGCCGGCCTGGCCCTGCTGGTCGGCCGCCGGCTGGCCCGCAACGTGGTCGACCCGATCAGCCGCCTGTCGGACCTGATGCGCACCGTGGCGCGCTCGCGGCGTCTGGATGCCCGGGCGCCGAAGACCTCGGAGGACGAGGTCGGCACCCTGACCGAGGCCTTCAACACCCTTCTGGACCGGCTCAGCGAGCATGATGCCGCCCTGCGCCGGACCATGGCCGACCTGATCACGGCAAGGGACGCCGCCGACGACGCCAATCGCCTCAAGTCCGAGTTCCTGGCCAATATGAGCCACGAGATCCGGACACCCCTGAACGGCATCCTGGCCATGGCCCAGGTGATGGCCGCCGACGACCTGCTGCCCGGACAGCGAGATCGCCTGGCCATCGTCCGCCAGTCCGGGGACTCCCTCCTCGAGGTGCTGAACGACATCCTGGACGTGGCCAAGATCGAGGCCGGGCGGCTGACGCTGGACCGCATGCGCTTCCACCCCGATCAGGTGGTGCGCCAGACCGTGGCGGCCTTTGCGCCCATGGCCGAGGCCCGGGGCCTGGGCCTGACCCTGCGAACCGAGGGGGACACCCATCGGATGCGCCTCGGAGACACCGCCCGGATCCGCCAGATCCTGAACAACCTGATCTCCAACGGGCTGAAGTTCACCGTCGCGGGCGGGGTGGAGATCCTCTTGGCGGTGGAGGAGGAGGCCCTGCGGATCACCGTGGCCGATACCGGCGTGGGCATTCCCCGGGACAAGATGCCCCTGCTGTTCCAGAAGTTCGTGCAGCTGGACGCCTCGCCCACCCGGCGGGTCGGCGGCACGGGGCTCGGCCTCGCCATCTGCCATGACCTGTGCGCCATGATGGGGGGGCGGATCTGGGTGGACGAGGCCCGCGCGCAGGGGGCCGCCTTCCACGTGACCCTGCCCCTGCCCTATGCCAGCGAGGACAGCCTGGAG
>DAINBM010000482.1:0-1955 GCA_036732965.1 Caulobacteraceae bacterium
CGCCGGAACCGGGCTGGGCACAGAACGCCACCCAGTCGGCCAGATCCGCGATCTCCGTTTCGCTCTGGCCAACACCGACCGTCTCGATCAACACCACGTCGTAAAGGGCGCGGAACAGAACGGTCACCGGCATGGCTAGTTCTGCCAGACCGCCCAGCTGGTCCCGGGCGGCCATGGACCGGACAAAGATCGCCGGATCGGCGGGATCCGCAGCGATGCGGGCCCGGTCCCCCAGGAGGGCCCCTCCGGATCGTCGACTGGACGGGTCGACCGCCAGCACAGCCACGCTGCGGCCTTGGTGGCGCAGGGCCGCGAGAAGCGCGCTGACGAGGCTGGACTTGCCGACACCCGGCGGACCGGTGAAGCCGATGGCATGACCGGTCTGTTGCGACCATGCCGTATCCAACAGCGACTGGACCGCCGGATCGTCGGGCCGCGCCTCGATCCGGGCCAGAGCGTCCGCAAGCCGGCGCTTGCCGCCCTGGCGCAACTCGGCCAGGGGGCCGTCGACCCCGGTGCCGGACCGCGTCGTCAGAACAGGAAGGCGGACGCCGCCGCCGCAATGCCGAGCGCGCCGGACAACAGGGCCGTGTACCAGGGCCACTGACGCCGGGTGATGATGGCGACCGTCGAGATGGCGATGGAGATCTGCAGAAGGGCCGCCGCAAGCGTCAGTTTCGGATGGCGCGCCTCATGGGCATCCGCGCTAGCGCGGGCCTCATCACGTTCCTTTTCCAATTCCTTGGCTTTTTTGGTGATTTCCTTCTGTTCCTCACCTTCCTGCTTGGCCTTTTCCGCAGCCTTTTCGGCATTGGGGCCGCCGCCAGCGGCCGTCATTTCGTCCAGCCGCTTCTTGATTCCCTTGGCCTGGTAATAGGCCCACTGGTCGCTGGCCAGTCCCTGGTTCAGGGTGGCCTTGTTGGACTCAAGAATGGCCCCGGCCGTTTCCAGAGCCTCCACGGACCCGACGATGGCGGTGACCACGGCGAGCACGGCGATGCTGATCGAGACCCGGGTGATCAGGGGATCCCGTGCCTCGGCGGCGTGTTCGGCATGTTCGGCATGTTCGCGGAATTCGAGGGGATTTTCGGACATGGCAGATCTCCAGAGGCAGGGCTAGCGGCTCAGCAGGGCGGCTTGTGCCGCTGCCAATCGGGCGATGGGAACACGGTAGGGGGAGCACGAGACATAGTCGAGCCCGACGGTTTCGCAGAACTGGATCGACGCGGGATCCCCGCCGTGCTCGCCACAGATGCCGAGCTTCACGTTCGGGCGGACCGAGCGTCCGCGCTCGACCGCGATCCGGATCAGATCGCCCACACCGTCCTGGTCCAGGCTGACGAACGGGTCCTTCTCGTAGATTCCCTTCTGGATGTAGTAGTCGAGGAACCGACCGGAGTCGTCCCGGCTGATGCCGAAGGTGGTCTGGGTCAGGTCGTTGGTGCCGAAGGAGAAGAACTCCGCATTCTCAGCCAGATGATCGGCGCGAATGGCCGCCCGGGGAAGCTCGATCATCGTTCCCACGTGATAGGTGATCTCGACGCCCTTTTCCGCCATCACCTGGCGGGCCGTGGCATCGGTCAGGTCGCGGAGATACTTCATCTCCTCCCGCTTGCCGACCAGGGGGTGCATGATCTCCGGCTCCGGCGGCGTGGCATGAGCGGCCACCTCGATGGCCGCCTCGAAGATGGCCCGGACCTGCATCTCGTAGATCTCCGGGAACGCCACGCCCAGGCGACAGCCCCGCCAGCCCAGCATGGGATTGCTCTCCGCAAGCTCCCGGGCCCGGCGGATCAGCTTGTCCGCGTCCAGGGCGTTGGACGTCGCCAGCGCCCGAAGTTCCTCTTCCGAGTGGGGCAGGAACTCGTGCAGCGGCGGATCCAGCAGCCGGATGGTCACCGGCAGGCCCGCCATGATGCCAAACAGTTCCACGAAGTCGCTGCGCTGATAGGGCA
>DAINBM010000483.1:0-1954 GCA_036732965.1 Caulobacteraceae bacterium
GGGCCGGAGATGATCAGCGGTGTGCGCGCCTCGTCGATCAGGATGGAGTCCACCTCGTCGACGATGGCGAAGTTGTGCGGCCGCTGAACCATCTCGTCCACGTCATAGACGAGGTTGTCGCGCAGATAGTCGAAGCCGAACTCGTTGTTGGTGCCGTAGGTGATGTCGGAGCCGTAGGCGCGCTTGCGCTCCCCCTGGCTGAGTCCGTTGATGATCACCCCGGTGCTCATGCCGAGGAATTCGTAGATCTTGCCCATCCACTCCGCGTCGCGGCGGGCGAGATAGTCGTTCACCGTGATCAGGTGCACGCCCTCGCCGGTCAGGGCATTGAGATAGCAGGGGAGGGTGGCGACCAGGGTCTTGCCCTCGCCAGTGCGCATTTCCGAGATGCCGCCTGCATGCAGCACCATGCCGCCCACCAGCTGCACATCGAAATGGCGCATGCCCAGCACCCGCCTGGACGCTTCGCGCACCACGGCAAAGGCTTCGTCAAGCAGGCTGTCGAGGGTTGCGCCCTTGGCGAGGCGATCGCGGAACTCCACGGTCTTGGCGGCCAGTTCGGCGTCCGACAGCTTCGCCATCGACGGCTCCAGCGCATTGATCGAGGCCACGCGGCCCCGCATCGCCTTGAGCTTGCGTTCGTTGGAAGAGCCGAAGAGCTTTTTCGCCAGAGAGAGCATGGAGGTTCCGAAAGTCCGAGAAGGGCCGGCGAGGATCCGCGGTCGGCCGAGGCGTGGTCGTGCAGTCTGCGCAAAAGGTCGTGTTGCCCGGTGATGCCCGGCGTCAGGAGAACCGGATTCCCCTGGAGGGAATCCCCTGTTGCAGACATGACCGCACAGCCCGTCGAACGGCCAAAAACCGCTCGACTTGCACGCGCGCGAGACTTAAGCACCGGCCGGGGGCGTGTCAACGCGAAGCCGGTGGCCGGACCATGTGCGCCTCCGGGACAAAGCGTGTCCGTCAGCGTAGCCAGTGCCGGGACGAAGACCATGACCCTCATCGCCCACCGCGCTCTTGCCGGCCTGGCCGTCGCCCTCGTGGCCGTCCTGGCCCTGTCTGCCTGCTCCGACCGGGGCGGACCCAACGCCAAGCCGGAGCCGGGTGACAAGGTGGTCGCCCGGGTCGGCGACGAGGTGATCTGGACCTCGGACGTGAAGCGCGAGGCCGTCGCCCAGGGCGTGATCAGCGAGGGGGAACCCCTGGATCCCGCCTCCACCCAGTTCCGTTCCACTCTCGATGAGGTGATTGACCAGAAGTTGCTGGCCCGCGAGGCCCTGCGCATGAAGCTGGACAAGGATCCCCGTGCCGCGCGGCGGATCGAGGCGGCCCGGGAGAAGGTGCTTGGCGACGTTCTGGTGGAGGGGCGGGTGGACAAGGCCGTCAACGAGACCGCCATCCGCGCCCTCTATGCCGAGCAGCAGCGTCTGGCCAAGACCGGCGAGGAGATCCGCGCCCGGCAGATCGTGGTTCCCACCCAGGCCGACGCGGACGGGGTGAAGAAGCTGCTCACCACCGGGGCCTCCTTCGAGGCCGTGGCCATGCAGCGCTCCACCGACCAGAACACGCGCTTCAATGGTGGCGACCTGGGCTATTTCACCCTCGACGCCATGCCCGAGCCCTACGGCGTGGCCCTGAAGGCGGCCAAGGCGGGGGAATTGGTCGGCCCGTTCGAGACCGCGGCCGGCTTCGTGGTGGCCAAGGTCGAGGACCGGCGGCCCGAGCAGCCCATCAGCCTCGACGAGGCCCGGCCGCAGATCGTGCGCTTCCTGACCTATGACGAGATCCGGACCCTGCTTGCCAAGCTGCGGGCCGCCACGCGGGTCCAGGTCACGCTGCCGCCGCCGGTGAAGGTGCCGGGCGCGGCCACCGAACCGGCCAGCGCGGCCCCGGCCTCGGGAGCGCCGGCGGCCCCGACGCCCCCGACGCCCCCGACGCCCCCGTCGGCCGATGGGCC
>DAINBM010000484.1:0-1954 GCA_036732965.1 Caulobacteraceae bacterium
CGAAGGGCTTGGCCGGTCGGTCCATGGGCTTCAGGTTCAGGATCCGCCGCGCATAGACGGCATAGGGGGCGCGGACCCAGGTCTCCACCGCCGTCACCGGCAGCTGCCGGGGCCGCGCGGCAAGCGGCGGGGTCGGGGCCGGGCGGACGGCCTGGGCCAGTTCCACCGGCACGGGCCAGAGGCGGGCGTCCAGCCCCCGGCGCCAGGCGCGCAGGGTGTCGCCGGCGTCGATCTCCGCCCCGGCGCCCCGGGCCAGGGTCTCCAGCCGCCACAGCCAGCGGGAGCGGACGGCGGGCTGCCCGTCCCGACGCTCGCTGGTGATCAGCAGCACCTGCGGCGCGCAGGCGGCCTGGGCGAAGTCGTGGGCGGCAAGTCCGATGCGCCGCTCCGGCGGGGGCAGGCCCAGCGCCGTGCGCATCGGGCGGGAGAGGAACGGGTCCAGGCGCGGGGACTGGGGCCAGGTGCCCTCCTCCAGTCCGGCCAGGATCAGCCGGTCGGCCCGGACGAGGCGCGCCTCCATGGCCCCCAGGATCCGCAGGCGGGGATGGCTGGCACCGCCGGAACGGACGGTCTCGTCCGCCACCAGCCGCTCCACCAGCCCCGCGAAGGTCGCCGCGTCGCAGGGGGGCAGGGGCTCGGCCTCCCGCAGGATGCCGGCGATCAGGCTGGCGGCACTCTCGCCCCCCGGCCCGGCCCACAGGTCGCCGGGGGCCCCCCGGTCGTCGATGGCCAGTTTTTCCATGGCCTCGGCAATGGCCCGCATGGCGTCCGGGGCCCGGGCCGGCCCCGCCTTGAAGGCATCCGCCGCGATCGCCACCGCGTCGAGCAGGCGGCCCGCCGCCTCCTGCGCGTCCGCATGATCCTTCAGCCGGGCCAGCAGCATGTCCCGGTCCCTCGGCGGCACACCCCGCAGGCCGAGCCGCTCGATGGTCCGCGCCCGGCCGGACAGGGCGAGCGGCGCATAGCCCAGCCGCGTGAACCTGTGCTTCAGCAGGGCCAGCAGCAGCACCGGGTCCATGGGTCGCGCCGCCGCCCGGGCCATCAGTCCCAGCAGCATGCCCACCGGCAGCACCCCCAGCCCCTGACCGGCGGAGCTGTCGGCCTCGATCCCCCACCGGGTCAGGGCCGCGGACACCCGCCGGGCCAGCACGGCGTCGGGGGTCACCAGCGCCCCCGTGGCGCCGGGGGTCTCCAGGGTTTCCCGCAGGGCCAGCGCGGCCAGGTCCGCCGCCTCGATCTCGTCCCGGGCGCGGATCAGGCTGAGGCCCTGCAGCCCCTCGGCCACCGGATTGACGCCGGTGGGGCGGCCCTCCTCCAGCATCCGGTCGATCTGGGCCAGCCAGTCATTGGTGACCTCGGCCGGTCGCAGGGCCTCGTTGATCACCCGGCGGCGGGAGCGGCCGATGACGGCCTGGGCCGGTGTGTCCGGGTTGGGCCAGGCCTGGACGTCGCCCCGGGTGATCCCGGCCCGTTCCAGCAGGCGCTTCAGGGCGCCCTGGGGGTGGGCGTCGCGCACCTCGTCCCAGGCCTTGTCCTCCAGCTCCTGATCGAGGCCCGGCAGCACGACGCAGCCCTGCGGGGCCATGGCGATCACCTTCAGCAGCTCCGCCGTGGCCGGGGCCGTGCCGGTGGAGCCCGCGGCGATCAGGGCGCGCGGGGGCGGATTGTGCGTCCACTGGTCGGCCAGCACCCGCAGGAGGCGCGTGCGGCGGACGTTCACGTCCACGAGGCCCAGCTCCTCCAGCCGTTTCGGCCACAGCTCCGTGGCGATGGACAGGAAGCGGACGGAGCGGATCCAGTGCTCCGCCATCTCCCCCTCCACCAGTCCCGCAAGGCCATCGAGTCCGCCCACCTCCTCGATCTGCACGGAATCGAGGAAGGCCCCCAGGCTGTCGGCCAGGTCCAGGGCGTCCCGGGCATCCACCCCGTCCCGCTCGAGCAGATGGGCGTGGTA
>DAINBM010000485.1:0-1953 GCA_036732965.1 Caulobacteraceae bacterium
GGCGGCATGCTCGCAGCAACAGACCGCCCGTCAAGATGCGCCAGCCGCAGCTACGGGGGAAAGGCTGCCGATCGCCGCACAGCTGATCGACGACCTTCGTCCCGTGTCCGGCGAATATGCCACACGGGATCAGGCCGACGCGAGGGCGCGCATCCCCGGCACCCTCGTCGAGTTGCGGGTGAAGGAAGGCGATACTGTGAAGCGCGGACAGGTCATCGGGCTTGTCCGGGACGATCGCATCGGCCTCCAGACCACGGCCTTCGACGCACAGACGGCGGCAGCAGCTGCCGAGGCAAGCCGGGCGCAGGCCGATCTCGCACGGACGCGCGACCTTTATGAGCACGGCGTCTACGCCAAGGCCCGCCTTGAGCAGGTCGACGCCGCAGCCAAGGCGGCCAATGCCCAGCTGGCAGCCGCACGGGCCCAGCGCGCGGCGAGTGCTGACCTGGCGGGTCAGGGCCAGGTGCTGGCTCCCGCATCGGGAACCGTCCTGCACGCCACCGTGCCGGCGGGCTCGGTGGTCATGCCCGGTCAGTCCATCGCGACCCTCACCGCCGGCGTTCCGGTCATCCGCCTGACCTTGCCGGAAGCCCAGGCCCACGCTCTTGCGGTCGGCCAGGCGGTGGAAGTGACGCCCTCCGGCGCCGCAGCTCCCCGGACGACCCCGGTCCTGCAGATCTATCCGGCGGTCACCGCCGGCGACATCACCGTCGATCTGGTCGCACCGGCGGAGACCGCGGGCCTGATCGGCAGCCGCGTCGATGTCTCGGTACCCGTCGGCCGTCGGAGTGCCATCGTGGTCCCCGCGCGCTTCATCGTTCGTCGCTACGGCGTTGACTATGTGCGGGTCCTGAAGCGTGACGGCAGCGCAAGCGACGTGGTGGTCCAGTCCGGCGCATCTGGCCCGCGTGGCGTCGAGATCCTCTCCGGACTGGCCGTCGGCGACGTTGCTCTCGCGCCGGGGAGCGGTCGATGAAACTCGGAATATCGGGCAACCTTACCGCCTTCGGCCTCAAATCCCCCCTCACGCCGCTGTTCCTGATCGTAGCCCTCGCGGTGGGACTGCTGGCCGTGGCCACAATTCCCCGGGAGGAGGAGCCGCAGATCAGCGTGCCCATGGTCGACATCATGGTGCAGACCCCCGGCATCAGGGCGGCAGACGCGGTCGAACTGGCGGCGAAGCCCCTCGAAACCATCGTCAAGAGCGTCAGTGACGTGGACCACGTCTACACCTTCGTGGACGACGACCACTTCATGGTCACCGCTCGGTTCAAGGTCGGGGTCGATCCGGACGCAGCCATCATCCGGATCCATGAAAAGATCCGCGCCAACGCCGACAAGATCCCCCCCGGCATTCCGGAACCTCTGATCGTCGCCCACGGGATCAACGACGTTCCCGCCGTCGTGCTGACCCTGTCGCCCAAGCCGGATGCCGCGGGGCAATGGACGGACCAGTCCCTCCATGATCTGGCGGAAAGACTCCGGACCGAAATTGCCAAGGTCGATGACGTCGGCCTGACCTTCATTGTCGGCGGCCGGCCTGAGGAGGTGCGGATCGAGCCGGCTCCTGCGCGCATGGCGGCTCGCGGGGTCTCCATGGGCGCGTTGATGGATGCAGTTCGCCAGGCCGGACGTGGCTTTCCTGCCGGGTCCCTGCGAAATGGTGGTGTCGCCGTCGACGTCGCCGCCGGTCAGGCGTTGAAAAGCGCCACCGAAGTGGGCCTGGTGGCCGTTCCCTCGATCCTGGGCCAGCCCGTCTACGTCCGCGACGTGGCCAATGTTATCCAGGCCCCGCGCCAGGATCAGCAGCGGGTGTGGCGCTATGCCCGTGTCGATTCCGCCTGGACGCATGCACCGGCGGTCAGTCTGGCCGTCGCCAAGCGTCGCGGTGCCAACGCTGTTGTGGTTGGCGAGGCCCTGCTCAAGCGAGTGGATGCATTGAAGGGCAGCCTG
>DAINBM010000486.1:0-1952 GCA_036732965.1 Caulobacteraceae bacterium
TGCCGGACAGCAGACCACCGAGCGGATCGAGGCCAGCCTCCAGGCCGCTCAGGCCGCCGCCGCCGAACTGACCTCCCTGATGGACGGCCTCGACGAACGCGCCCGACATCTCCCGGGAACGGTGCAGGCCGCCCGTCTGCATCGCTCCGGCCCGAGCGACACGGGCCTGGAGGCACAGGTCAGCCAGACCATGGCCTCCCTCAGCGAAACCGCCCGCCTGATTTCCGACGCCTCTCACGGGGAGGGATCACCGGCTGCGGACGTCGCCCCGGTCCGGACGGACGTGGACCCGATCCAGCCCCCCGTAACCCGGACGCGGACGGCGGCCCGGAACGCGCCGATCCAGGTCCCCGCCGATGAACTGGACGAGGAGGACGGTGGCCCGCCCCTGAGCTTCGACGTGCGACCGACCGCGGGACGGGGCGCCCGCGGGACCGGCAGCGGCCTGCGCCCGCGTCTGCGCCTGACCATGACCGACCAGGACCGCGACGTGAAGACCGTCTTCGAGCCGGTGCGTCCGGACCGCCCGCGCCGGGAGGCCGGCGAGGGCCGCACCTGGCGGGACATATTGCAGCAGATGGGCGACGACACCGACGGAGGCGACGAGGCTCTTCCCAACCGCCTGCGCAGCGAAGTCGAGGCCTTGGGCGTAGACCCGGCGGCCCTCCTGCCCCGCGGCCGGATCGACGAGATTTCCCGGTCCCTCGGGGAAGGCGATCTGGACGCCGGCCGCGAGGCGGTCCGCCGGCTGGCACCGGCCGCCGTCCGGCGCCTGGCCCGGCGGATGAATTCCGACGACGAACTCAAGGATGACGCCCGCCGGTTCGTCGGACGGTTCGGCAACCTGGTCGTCGAGGCCCTGGCCCAGGATCAGGCCGCAGCCTCCGGTCTGCTGGGTTCGGACCAGGGGCGAGTGTTCCTGCTGCTCGACGCGTCGGTGAGCCCGACCGCGTGACGGACCTGAACCGCTCCCCCGCCCTCCACCTGCAGGTCGTGGAGGAGCGCTGGCCCATCGCCGGTGCCTTCCGCATCGCCCGCGGTGCCAAGACCGAGGCCCGTGTCGTTGTCGCCACCCTGCGGCACGGCGAGCACACCGGCCGCGGTGAGGCCGTTCCCTATGCCCGCTATGGCGAGACGGTGGAGGGCGTGCTGGCGGACATGACGGCCCTCTCGGACGATCTTGCGCGAGGCCTGACGCGGGAGGTGCTGCAGACGCGTCTTCCCCCCGGGGCGGCCCGCAATGCCCTGGATTGCGCCCTGTGGGATCTCGAGGCCCGGATGGCAGGTCAGCGCGCCTGGGAACTGGCCGGGTTCACGCGGCTTGACCCGGTGAAGACCGCCTACACGCTGAGCCTTGATACGCCGGCCGCCATGGCCGATGCGGCCCGGGCGGCGGCGGGGCGGCCGCTGCTGAAGCTCAAGATCGGCGCGCCGGATGACCTCGACAAGGTCGAGGCGGTGCGCGGCGCGGCCCCGAGGACCCGGCTGATCGTCGATGCCAACGAGGCCCTCGACATCGACACCCTGAACCGTCTCGCCCCCGAATTTGCCCGACTGGGCGTGCAGATGATCGAGCAGCCCCTCCCCGCCGGGCATGACACCGCCCTCGTCGACTATCGCGGCCCGGTCCCCCTCTGCGCGGACGAGAGCCTGCACAGCCGGGCAGAGCTGGACGCCTGCGCCGGCCTCTATCAGGCCATCAACATCAAGCTGGACAAGACCGGCGGGCTGACGGAGGCGCTGGCCCTGCGCGCCGAAGCCCGCGCCCGCGGGCTGATGATCATGGCCGGCTGCATGGTGGCGACCTCCCTTGCCATGGCCCCGGCCCTGCTGATCGCCCAGGGCGCGGAGGTGGTCGACCTCGACGGTCCCTTGCTGCTGGCGAAGGATCGCGATCCCGGCCTGTCCTTCCTGGGCTCCATGATCGAACCCCCGACCACCGCCGTTTGGGG
>DAINBM010000487.1:0-1951 GCA_036732965.1 Caulobacteraceae bacterium
CATCGATCTCGTGGCCGACATGGTGTGCCCCTGGTGCTTCATCGGCTGGCGACGCCTGCTGGCGGCCGCGGCCCTGCGACCGGAGGTGGACGTCCACGTCACATGGCGGCCGTACCAGCTCGACCCCACCCTGCCCGATGGCGGCGTGGATCGGGCGGCCTACATGGCGAAGAAATTCCCGGACGCCGCCCGCCGCCGGGAGGTCAGCCAGATGCTGGTGAGCCTCGCCGCCGAGGACGGGATCACCCTGAACTTCGACCGGATCGAGAGGGCACCCAACACCTCGGCTGCCCACCGGCTCGTCCGCTGGGCCCAGGCCGAGGGGCGGCAGGCCGACGTGCTGGAGGGGCTGTTCGCCGCCTATTTCACTGACGGGCGGGATATCGGCGACCCCGAGGTGCTGGCGGACATCGGCGCGGCGGCGGGCATGAACCGGCTGCGGATCCTGGATCGGTTCGCCCGGGGGGACGACGTGGAGAGTGTCCGCCAGGACCACCAGATCGCCATGGAGGCCGGCGTCACCGGCGTGCCGTTCATGATCTTCGCCCAGAAGTTCTCGGTGATCGGCGCGGAGACGCCGGAGAAGCTCGTCCGCGCGATCGATCACGCCTTCGTCGCGGCCTGAGACACCGGGCCTGAGACACCGGGCCTGAGACACCGGGCGTGACCGCCGGGTGCCGCGATCAGGCCGCAGCAGCCAGCGCGGCCAGCGCGTCGAGGATCTTTTCCGCAGCGTGCAGTCGGGCGTCGGGCGTGTCCCATTCCCCCTTCACCACCACCTTGTGGTCCGGTCGCAGCTTCCAGAGCAGCGGGTGGCGCTGGACATGCTGGATCAGGCCCATGGGGTTGGCGAAGCTCTCCCCACGGAAGGCGATGACCGCGCCCTTGGGCCCGATGTCGATCTTCTCGATCCCGGCCTGACGGCACAGGCCCTTGATCGCCACCACCTTCAACAGATGGTCGGTTTCCCGCGGCAGGGGACCGAACCGGTCGATCAGTTCCGCCGCCAGCGCTTCCCGGTCCTCGGCACGCTCGGCCTCCGACAGTCGGCGGTAGAGGGAGAGGCGGACGTTCAGGTCCGGCACATACTCGTCCGGGATCAGCACGGCTGCCCCGGCATTGATCTGCGGCGACCAGCCCCGGCCCGTGGCCTCCGCCTCCCCGGACTGACGCAGGTCCGCCACGGCGTCCTCGAGCATCTGCTGGTAAAGCTCGACCCCGATCTCGCGGATATGGCCCGACTGCTCGTCCCCCAGCAGGTTGCCGCCGCCGCGGATGTCCAGGTCGTGGCTGGCCAGCTGGAAGCCGGCCCCCAGGCTGTCGAGGGACTGGAGGACCTTGAGCCGCTTCTCCGCCCCTTCGGTCACGCCGCGATCGGCGGGGGTGGTGAGATAGGCATAGGCCCGGGCCTTGGCCCGACCCACCCGGCCGCGCAGCTGGTAGAGCTGTGACAGGCCGAACATGTCGGCCCGATGGACGATCAGGGTGTTGGCCGTGGGGATGTCGAGCCCGCTCTCCACGATGGTGGTGGCCAGAAGCACGTCATAGCGCCCGTCATAGAAGGCGCTCATCACCTCCTCGAGCTGGGTCGGTGCCATCTGGCCGTGGCCCACGACGAAGCGGACCTCCGGCACCTGCTCCCGCAGGAAGCGTTCCATGTCCGGCAGGTCGGAGATCCGGGGCACGACCACATAGGCCTGGCCGCCACGGTACTTCTCCCGCAGCAGGGCCTCGCGCAGCACCACAGGATCGTGCGGCGTGATGTAGGTCCGGACCGCCAGACGGTCCACCGGCGGCGTGGCGATGATGGACATCTCCCGAATGCCGGAGAGCGCCATCTGCAGGGTCCGGGGAATCGGCGTGGCCGTCAGGGTCAGCATGTGCACGTCGGCGCGGAGCTCCTTGAGCTTCTCCTTGTGCTTGACGCCGAAGTGCTGCTCCTCGTCGACGA
>DAINBM010000488.1:0-1942 GCA_036732965.1 Caulobacteraceae bacterium
GTCGGCCATCCAGGCCTCCACCGGCACGCTGATGATCGCCGACAGCGTGATCAATGCCATGAACTACGATCCCGCCGTGGTGGCGGACGGTACCCGCCTGTCGATCCTGCGCACGATCCTGCGCACCGGCGCGGTGGGTCTGGTGGTGACGCCGGGGGATGGGGGGCTGGTGGACCTGGACTATGTGTCCGTCTGGTCCAACAGCTCCACCGATGACCTGACCAACCAGCCGGAGACCGGGATCGTGGTCCGCGGGGCGGGCACCTTCTTCAAGGGGGACCAGAACACCCTGGCCACCGGCCAGCGGCCGCCGAACTTCATCCTGCAGCACGCCGACATCTTCGGCTACAAGGTAGGCGTGGAGATCCAGCGCGGCATTGTCGGGGCCGATCTCTCCACCACCCGGATCCGGCATGCGGTCTACGGCGTCCTGTCGTCGGCGGACAACCTGCGCTTCTTCGACGGCGCCGTGTCGGCTGCCCATACCGGCGTTCAGGTGAACCGCGGCCATGCGGACATCGAGCGCAACGCCTTCCTGTTCGGCGCCCCGCCCAGCCGGCCCTTCGAATATGCCGGCCCGACGGGCACGGCGGACCATCCCGCCGCGGCCGAGATGATCGTCGCGTACAACCGGATCTATTCCAAGTCCGGCTGCCGGGAATGGGCGGACCTGCATCCGTGGTGCGGACCGATCCCGGACATCATCATGGCCGGTGACCCCACCCAGGGGCCCGCCTCCCCGGGCTGGAACGGTGTGCCCTTCACCCTCCCGCCGGGCTATGCCGGCCCGCCGCCGCCCCGCCCCGAGGCCGACGACCCGCACCGGCCCCGGAGCTTCTTCGGCCTGACCATCGGTGGCCGCGCCGGCGGATCGGTGGCGCCGGACGTCCATCACCGCTGACCGGACCTTCGCCGTTCACCGCCCGTTCAGCCGGGGCGGACTAGGCTCCGTTCCATCATGAGTTCAGGTCTCGACATCCGGCCCCGAAGGGCGACGCAGCGCGGACAGGCGACGGAGACCGCGAGGCACCTTGCCGTGTCGGTGGCCGTGATCCTGGCCGCGTGGCTTGCTCCGGCGGCCGGGCTGGTCCTGGGCGCAGCGGCAACCCCCGCCTTCGCCGGTCCGAGGGACCGGGACGCGCCGCACCTGCCCCGGGACCGCAGCGCGCGCGGTCCCGCCGACCGCAGGGGCGACGGGCGTCGCGACCGCCCGGCCGAGCCCCCGTCACCGGACTGGCGCAACGGCACGGCCGGGGCGCGATCCTATGGCCGCGGGCCGGACGGCTATGACGGCGCCCGCGTCGATACGCCCCGCACGGATAGTCCCCGAACCGACAGTCTGGGGGCGGACTGGCGTCCCCGCCCGGACGAGGCCCGGCGCGGGGTACGAGAGGGGCGCCTGGCCCCCCTCGGCCGGGTGATCGACCAGATCCGCCGCCGGTCCCCCGGGCGTCAGCTGGACGCGGGGCTGGAGACCGATCTCGAAGGCCGCCGGGTCTACCGCGTGCGCTGGGCCGGGGCCGATGGCCGCCGCTCGGACTACATTGTCGATGCCGAGACCGGCCGTGTCCTCGGCATCGACGGCCGCTGACCTCCACGAAACGGGAGATTTCTTCATGCGCATCCTGCTGGTCGAGGACGAGCCCGACATCAGCCGCCAGCTGAAGGCGGCGCTGACCGACGCCGGCTATGTGGTGGATGTCGCCCCGGACGGGGAGGAGGGTCAGTTCCTGGGCGAGACCGAGCCCTATGACGCAGTGGTGCTGGACCTCGGTCTGCCCAAGGTGGACGGGGTCAGTGTCCTCGAACGCTGGCGCCGGGCGGGGCTCGCCACGCCGGTGCTGATCCTCACCGCCCGGGGCGGGTGGTCGGACAAGGTGGCGGGCTTCGACGCCGGGGCCGAGGACTATCTGACCAAGCGGTTCCATACCGAGGAGCTGCT
>DAINBM010000489.1:0-1940 GCA_036732965.1 Caulobacteraceae bacterium
CTAGGGCGCGGTCGG
Source organism: Caulobacteraceae bacterium (assembly GCA_036732965.1). GTDB lineage: Bacteria > Pseudomonadota > Alphaproteobacteria > Caulobacterales > Caulobacteraceae > CAIMFV01. The sequence goes on from DAINBM010000489.1 coordinate 16, forward strand.
CGGCGCGGGCTTCTGGATGAAGGCGGTGGCCAGGAGGATCAGCAGGGCCGCCAGGGTGCAGATCTCGAAGGTCAGCACGAAGTCACCGAACCGGTCCCGCATGCTGCCACCGAAGGCCGGGCCGATCGCGGCGGAGGTGCTGATCAGGCACATGATGGAATAGAGTTCCAGGTTCGGACGGCGGCCGAAATACTGCAAGAGCAGCAGCGTGGCCGCGATGAAGGTCAGCCCCACGCCGATCCCCACCCCGACCGCATAGACCCCCATCAGGATCAGGCCGCTCAGCTCCATGCCCCGGGCCAGGGTCAGGCCCTCCATCCCGATGCAGGTGGTCAGGAGCGCAAAGATCATCAGGGCCTTGGCGGAGACCTTTTCCCCGACCAGCCCGCCGATGAGGGAGACCGCGGCCCCGATCAGCGCCTCGATGCTCAGCATGCTGGCGGCGGCCTTGGCGTCGATGCCCCGCTCCGTCAGGTGCTCCACCGCAAACCCGTGGGCGGTGGTGTTGATCAGCAGGCACATGGTGTAGGCCCCGACGATCACATGGAACTGGGGCGCGGTCAGGGCCCGCCGCACGGTCCAGCCCGGCCGGCCATCCGTGGCCTCTTCCGGACCGAGGGTGTTCAGAGTCTGCTGCTGGGCGGGCTCGCCCGTGCCTCGGCCCGGCGTGGTGAGCACGGCGAACAGGCCGACCGCCGCCGATGCCGCCACCATCATCCACCAATAGGCCCGCCATCCGTCCGTCAGGGCATGGATCGCCACATAGAGGAGGGGGCCGGCCACGCCGCCGAGGGCCCCGCTTGTGTAGTAGGCCCCGAGCACGGTGGACTGGCGCTTGAAGAGGCTCGTCAGCACATGGGCCCCGGGGACGGTGGTGGTGAGGGCAAAGGCCGTGCCGATCAGCAGGGTGCCGCCCAGGTACTGCCAGAGGGCATGGGCCAGCGCCAGGAAGGCAAAGCCCGTCACCAGCATGAGCGTCCCGGTGCCGAGGGTGCCCGAGACTCCGATGCGGCGGATCAGCATCGCCGAGAGGAAGCTGGCCAGACCGCAGGCGACCCCCAGCAGGGTGTAGCCGGTTCCCGCCTCGGTCCAGGTCCACTTCAGTTCCGTCACCATGGCCGGCAGCACCACGCCCAGCGAGCTGAAGGCCCCGGCCGACACCAGGAAGAACAACAGGCAGAGGGACGCGAAGGTGAGCCGCGGGTCAGTCGGCGCGGCGCGTTCTGGCAGGTCGGACAAGGACGGCTCCTGACGGAACGGGACGAACAGCGGCCGGGGGATCGGCCCGCCGGTGGTTATCACGCCGTGGCGGCTTTGCGTATATGGGGATGCCCTCGGCCTGGGTCCCGGGGTCGGGTATCACCTTCCGGTCGGCACCGGCACATCCTCCGCCAGCCGACGGCACAGGTCGAGCAGGGCGGGGCCGTCCACCAGTCCGTCGATGAAGCGCTGCGGGATCCCCGACAGGCCTACCTGCGCACCCACGAGTGCTCCGGTCAGCATGGCCCGGGACTGGTTCTGTCCCCCGCCGTTGATCGCATGCAGCACCGCGGACTCGAAATCACCGGGGAAGCGCGCGGCCAGATAATAGGCCGCGGGCACCACGTGGTAGATGGCGCAGGGCATGCCGTAGACGATGGCGGCCTTCCACGCCGGCTCGATCCGGATCCCCGGGTCCGCGGCGGCCTGGGCCACATAGCCCGGCGTGATCAGGGCGTCCGGCGAGGCGAAGCGCCCCATGCGGGACGCGGCCGGCGCCCCGGCCTTGGGCGGGGCCGAGTTGGCAACGGAGACGGCGTGGAAGGGCAGTTCGCCGGACCGGACCAGCGCCAGCAGCCGACCGGAAATGTCGTCATCCATCGGGTGCCCGCTGACCAGCTGGGACAGGACCGCGCAGAAGGCCACCGTCATGGCCACCACCGTCT
>DAINBM010000490.1:0-1921 GCA_036732965.1 Caulobacteraceae bacterium
GGTGGAGGTGCTGCATGACATCGACGCCCTGCACAAGGCGGTGAACGGCGTGCGCGCAGCCCGGGCCGAGCTCGCCGCGGCGGTGAAGTCCCGCCCCGCGCTCGGTGCCAGGGTGCGGCCGGTGGACGCCCAGCTTCAGGCGCTGGAGGAGGCGCTGATGCAGGTGAACATGAAGGGCTCGGAGGCCAATCTTGCCTTCCCCGGCAAGCTGAACGAGCAACTGGCCGGTTTCGCCGCGGGGCTGGAGGATGCCGACACCCCGCCGACACGTCAGCACCGGGAGATGTTCCGGTCCCTGCACGCAGATCTGACGGTCCAGCTGGGCCTCTGGTCGAAACTGCAGGGCGGGGCCCTGGCGGAGCTGCAGAAGCAGATCGCCGGGAAGTAGCGGCGGCCGTCCATGGCCCCGGACCCGGGAGGCCTGTCCCGCCTCAGCTCCGGGCGCTGCTGCGCTCCCGCCACAGGATATAGGCCCCGCTGCCGGCGACGATGGCAGCCCCGACCAGCAGCCAGACGTCCGGCCGCTCTCCCCAGAGCACAAAGCCGAAGGCACTGGACCAGACCAGCTGGGTGTAATCAAACGGGGCCAGGACCGGCAGAGGGGCCAGCCGCACCGCCGTGGTCAGCAGCAGCTGGGCGATGCCCCCGGCCAGGCCCGTGGCCACCATCACCATCACGGTGGTGGCGTCCGGCTTGATCCAGCCGAAGGGCAGGCCGAGCAGGCTGGCCACGGTACCCGCCAGGGTGAAGTAAAAGGCGATGGTCGGTCCGGACTCGCTCTTCGGCATGCCGCGAATGCTGATCATGGCACCGGCGGTGAACAGGGCGGCGGCGAGACCGAAGGCCACGCCCACGGTCGGCCGCACGGCCCCCGGATGCATGGCCACCACCACCCCGGCAAAGCCCACCAGGACGGCCAGCCACCTCTGCCAGGCAACCGGCTCCCGCAGAACCAGCAGGGTCAGGAGGGTCATGAACAGGGGCGCGGTGAAGCCCAGGGTCGCCGATGCCACCAGGGGCAGGGTCTTCAGCGACGTGAAGGTGCAGACCATGGCCGCAAGACCGACGGCGGAACGCGTCAGGTGCCGCAGGGGGCGCCGGGTCTTCAGGGCCCCGAAGCCCACCGTCGTGCGGACCATGATCAGGATCGGGATGAAGGCAAACAGGTTCCGGCTGAAGATGACCTGCGACAGGGGCATCCCCGCCCCGTCCAGCCACTTCACCCCCGCCGACACGGCCGCCAGGGCCATGACCGCCAGCACGCGCAGGCCGATGCCCAGCAGCACCTGCCCCTCCCCATGAACGGGAAAGGCCAGCCGTGCGGCATCGATGACCCCGGTGACCCTCGCCTTGACCGGGCTCAGCGGAAGTCCAGCCCGTCGAAGGTTCCGGCATCGCGCCACCTGGCCAGGTACCGGAAATAGGCCACCGGCCCGGCCGGGTAGCCCACATAGGACTTCGCCGCCGGCCCGCGATCCTGGCCCTCGTTGTTGTAGTAGCCCGGCGTGCACTCGTTGGAGCCGATCAGCAGGCCCGGACCGGACAGCAGCAGCTCCACCCACGCATCCTCGGCCGCCTTCGTGACCTCGATCTCCTGATGGCCGTTGGCCAGGGCATGGGCCACCATCAGGGCGATGGTCCGCCCGGACTCCGTCAGGTTGTGCGGCACGTTGGAGATCAGGTTGGCACCCTGGGTGGGCTGGACCAGGAAGGCATTGGGGAAGCCGTGCACATGGATGCCGTGCAGGGTGCGCATGCCGTCGGCCCAGTGCTCGGACAGCTTCTCGCCCCCCCGGCCCACGGCGTCGAAGCCCGCCCGGCGCTGGTGCTCGGTCCCCACCTCGAACCCGGAGGCATAGATGATGCAGTCCACCGGATAGTCCACGCCGCCCACGACAATGCCCGTCTCGGTGATCCGCTC
>DAINBM010000491.1:0-1913 GCA_036732965.1 Caulobacteraceae bacterium
GCCTTGGACGGGATGCAGCCCACGTTCAGGCAGGTGCCACCAAGGGTCTTGCGGGCTTCGACGCAGGCCACCGAGAGGCCCAGCTGACCGGCCCGGATGGCCGCATTGTACCCGCCCGGCCCGCCGCCGATGATGACCACGTCGTATTGCGCCATGAGACTATTCCCGGTCTGACCGCAGATTGCAGAATGAGAGGCTCATATAGGCGATCTTGGTCCCGACGCGATGCGAAAATGCGCTCAGCGATTTCAGGACAGCCTCAAAAGTGCAGGATCAGGACGCCCGCTTCCAGATGATCGACTTGCAGAAGGGTTCCACCACGCAGCCGGTCAGCTTCAGGGTGCCCTCATCGATCAGCTCGATCCGGCCCTTGTAGGTCTTGCCATCCTGCGGCCGGTAGATGGAGCCGCCGGTCCACACCTTCGGTCCGCCGCTGAAGTCACGCAGGATCTCGATGCCACTGACCGGGCGGTTGCGCAGGGCCGGGTCGGGGTTCTTCTCGTCCCGCAGGCCTGCGGCAGCCTTTTCCTCCGGGGCGGGCATGCCCCGGGCACAGAGCTTCGGTCCGCAGTCATAGATCTCGATGATCCCATGCTCCTCCTGGTTGCGCCACTGACCATTGGCGGGGCCGGCGCTTGCCGTGGTGACGAGTCCGATCGAGAGGAGCCCGGTGAGGGTGGCCAGGGCAAGGGGGGCGGTCGCGATCTTCATTCCGGGTTTCCATGGTCGGTGGCGGGAAGTCGGTAGTCTAGATAGGCGCGCAAGGCGACAGCAAGATGATCAAACGTCGCACGGACCCGCCGATTTCGTCTCTGGTCCTCGTGCATGGCCAGCCAGACGTCCAGATGGAAACGGACCGCTTCGGGACAGACGGGCCTGAGTTCGGGCCATTGCCGGGCGAGCGGCACCTGACAGACCCCGATGCCGCCCCCGGCGCGCAGCATGGCCAGTTGGGCCAGATCGCTGTCGGTGCGGAACCGGAACAGATGGCGATCCCATCCGGGCCCGACCGCCAGGGCCCGGGCCGCCGCAGGGTTCCGGTCGAAACCGATCACGGTATGCTCCGACAGCTCGGCCGGGGTCCGGGGCGTGCCGCACCGGGCCAGATAGCTTTCATGAGCGTAGAGCCCGAGGGCCACCCGGCCGATCTGGCGGGCCATGACGGCATTCTGGTCCGGCCGGACCATGCGTACGGCGATATCCGCGTCCCGTCGCAGGAGGTCCTCGGAGCGATTGGTGAGCGCGAGTTCGACCACCAGCCCGGGATGCCGTGCCTGCAGGGCTGCCACGACCGGGGGCAGGACGGCCCCGCCCACGATCTCGCTGGCGGTGATCCGCACGACACCGGCCGTTTCGTCGCGACCGGCGCTGGCGCTGCGCAGCAGCGCGTCTGCTGCGGCCGCCATGCCGCGGGCGTCCGGCAGCAGATCCTGCCCCGCCTCCGTCAGGGTCAGGCCCGCGGGGGAGCGGACGAACAGGCTGAGTCCGAGGGACCGCTCCAGGGCGTCGATCTGGCGCCCCAGCGTCGGCTGGGTCTGGCCGATCTGTCGCGCCGCCGAGCTCAGGCTGCCGGTGTCGGCCACGGCCAGGAAGGCGCGGTAATGATCCCAGCTGACAGATGGTCGGTTCATGGCCGTCTCCATATGCAAAATTGCATATCAACTCGACTGGGTTCGATGATTTTCAAAGGGTCGGGCCTGTGCGTCAATGGGGCATCAGCTTCCACCATCAGGACACGGGGTGCGCGCGTGATCATGTTTGTCGGACACTATGCGGCGGCGCTGGCCGCCAAGGCCGCGGAGCCCAGGGCACCGCTCTGGAGCTATGTCGTCGCCAGCCAGCTGGTCGACTGGGGGTGGAGCGGCCTGGTCATGGCGGGTGTGGAGAAGCTGCATCTCGACCCCGCCCTGCCG
>DAINBM010000492.1:0-1905 GCA_036732965.1 Caulobacteraceae bacterium
CGGCCCCTTCACCACCGGCATCATCGGCACGCCTGCGGCGGCATAGTCCGTGGCGGTGTAGAGGGACAGGGCCCAGAAGTGCGGCGGGGTCCACAGGAAGATGATGGCGAACATCAGCCAGGCATTGAGCGAGACGTCACCCGTCGCCGCGACCCAGCCCAGCAGGGGCGGAAACGCCCCGGCGGCACCGCCGATGACGATGTTCTGCGGCGTCCAGCGCTTGAGCAGCATGGTATAGATCACGGCATAGAAGAAGATGGTGAAGGCCAGGATCCCGGCGGCCAGCAGGCCCACGCCCAGTCCCATCAGCATCACCGAAAAGGCCGAGAGCACCAGACCGAAGGCGGCAGCATCCCCCCGGCGCACCCGGCCCCGGGGGATCGGGCGGCTCTTGGTCCGCTTCATCAGGGCGTCGATATCGGCCTCGTAGGCCATGTTCAGCGCACCACTGGCCCCGGCGCCGACGGCGATGCACAGGATGGCGATGGCGGCGAGGACCGGATGGATCGGTCGGTCGGCGCAGACCAGGCCGGTGAGCGCGGTGAAGATCACCAGGGACATGACCCGGGGTTTCAACAGCATCAGATAGTCCAGCCATGCGGAGGGCGTGGCCGTCCCACGCGCCCAGGCGACGTCCGTCTCCGTTCCCGGGGTCGGCGCGCCCGGATCCTCAGGGGTGGAACGGGCGGGGGCGGTCTGGCTCACGATCCGGACGTCCTTGGCTTGTGCGGGCGCGGCCTGGCGGCGCCCTGCATGAGGAAAGGCGCGGGCTCCCTTGACGAGCGCCCGCGCCTTGGAAAACCGGCCGGTCCGCCCGGCCCCGCAGGGGGCCGGACGGGCGACGGGATCAGTGATGGTCCGTCGGGCTGATCTTCGGCAGCTCGTTGAACTGGTGGAACGGCGGTGGGGAGGACAGGGTCCACTCCAGCGTCGTGGCCCCCACGCCCCACGGATTGGCCTCGGCCTTGCGGCGACGGATGGCGGCTTCGGCCAGCAGGACGAAGAACACCACCATGCCGGCCAGCATGATCAGGTACCCGTAGGACGAGATCAGGTTCCAGTAGGCGAAGGCGTCGGGATAGTCGACATACCGGCGGGGCATGCCCTGCAGACCGAGGAAGTGCTGCGGGAAGAAGATCACGTTCACGCCGATGAACATCAGCCAGAAGTGGATCGCGCCCAGCACCTCGTTGTACTTCACGCCCCACATCTTCTCGAACCAGTAGTAGAAGCCGGCGAAGATGGCGAACACGGCCCCGAGGCTGAGCACGTAGTGGAAGTGCGCCACCACGTAGTAGGTGGCATGCAGGGCGTAGTCGATGCCCGCGTTGGACAGCACCACGCCGGTCACGCCGCCGACGGTGAACAGGAAGATGAAGCCCACCGCGAACAGCATCGGCGTCTTGAACTCGATGGAGCCGCCCCACATGGTCGCGATCCAGCTGAAGATCTTGATGCCGGTAGGCACCGCGATGATCATGGTCGCGGCCACGAAATAGGCCTGCAGGTTCACGTTCATGCCGACGGTGAACATGTGGTGCGCCCACACCACGAAGCCGACGAAGCCGATCGCCACCATGGCGTAGGCCATGGCCAGGTAACCGAACACCGGCTTCTTGGAGAAGGTGGACACGATGTGGCTGATGATGCCGAAGCCGGGCAGGATCAGGATGTACACTTCCGGGTGACCGAAGAACCAGAACAGGTGCTGGAACATCATCGGATCGCCGCCGCCGGCGGGATCGAAGAAGTGAGTGCCGAAGTTGCGGTCCGTCAGCAGCATGGTGATGGCACCCGCCAGGACCGGCAGGGACAGCAGCAGCAGGAAGGCGGTGACCAGCACCGACCACACGAACAGCGGCATGCGGTGCAGGGTCATGCCCGGCGCGCGCATGTTGAAGATCG
>DAINBM010000493.1:0-1892 GCA_036732965.1 Caulobacteraceae bacterium
GATTCCGGCCCTGCCCGTGAGCGACACCCTGAAGCGGGGGCAGAACGGCCGGATCATCGAAACGGTGCCGCGCGCCGACCTTTTCCGGGCGCAGACCCCGCAGGCCTTCCGCCTTGACGCGCTCCGCCGCGCCTATGCGGCCGCGACCGATGTGGCCACGGACGACGCCGCGCTGGTGGAGGCCGTGGGCGGACGGGTGACCCTGGTTCCCGGGGATCCGCGGATGATCAAGCTCACCTATCCGGAGGACTTTGCCATGGCCGAGGCTCTCGCCCGATCCTGGGGCGATGCCCCGCGCCAGACCCGCACCGGCCTGGGCTTCGACGCCCATCGCTGGGGTCCCGGCGACGCGGTCTGGCTGTGCGGCGTCCGTATCGATCATGCGCAGACCCTGGTGGGGCATTCCGATGCCGATGCCGGCCTGCATGCCCTCACCGATGCGATCCTCGGTGCCCTCGGGATGGGTGACATCGGCGACCACTTTCCGCCGAGCGACCCTAAGTGGAAGGGCGCCTCCTCAGATCGCTTCCTGATCCATGCCCGGGATCTGGCGACCCGCAGAGGCGCGACAATCAATCATGTGGACGTGACGCTGATCTGCGAGCAGCCCCGGATCAAGCCGCACCGGGAGGCCATGCTTCAGCGGGTGGCCGAGTTGCTGGCGCTCCGGCCGGAGCAGGTCAGCATCAAGGCCACGACCACCGAGGGCATGGGCTTTACCGGCCGCGGTGAAGGCCTTGCCGCCCAGGCCATCGCCACCCTGGACTGTCCCCTCTGAGCCCGGAGCGCCCATGTCATCGCTGTTTCCCCTGGAGATCGAGACGCTCGCCCGCCTGCTGCTGGACGAGGCCCGGGCCCGCGGCTGGCGGGTCACGACCGCCGAAAGCTGCACCGGGGGTCTCGTGGTCGGCGCCCTGACCGACATTGCGGGGTCGTCCGATGTGGTCGACCGCAGCTTCATCACCTATTCCAACCGGGCCAAGACCGAAATGCTGGGCGTGCCCGGCGACCTGATCGCGGACAGGGGGGCCGTGTCGGAGCCGGTCGCGCGCGCCATGGCGGAAGGCGCCCTCAGCCAGTCCAACGCGCACCTGTCCGTGGCCATCACCGGGGTGGCCGGTCCGGGCGGCGGCACTGCCCTGAAACCCGTCGGACTGGTCCATTTCGCCACGGCCGCCGCCAACGGCGCGATCCGCCACCGGGAAGAGCGCTTCGACCTGACCGACCGAACGGAGATCCGCCTCGCCAGCGTTCGCGTGGCACTCGAAATGTTGCGCGAAAGACTCTGATTAAAATATATATATTACCGGCTTCCTATCGCGTGAATAGCAGATGACTGAACCTCGATCCGACGGGTGATCGGCGGGGCCAACGGACCGCCATACCAGACGGACAGGCGGGCTTTCACATCGGCGGCAAGGTCGGCATAGAACAGATTGTAGCCCGGTGCCCGGAGCTTCTCCGCCCAGCTCTGGGCCGGACGCAGGTCCGGAGATTCCGGCGTCGAGACCACCAGAAGCCCGTCCCGGCACTCCGCCGCAACCTGCCGCGGCAAAAGGCTGGGTTTCGGCGGCCATGCCAGGCCCGTGGCATCGGCAGCCCCCAGATGGGACGCCTGATCCGCGGCGGCACCGTTCGCCGACCCGGTGATCGGGTTCACACAGGCCGGAACACGCCCCCCCAGACGGTCCAGCTCCCCCGCGGCCGTCCAGGCCTGGGCCCGCTCCAGCAGACGCGTCCGATCCGGACGACCGCTGGACTGGCTCATCCACGCCACCACGCAGCCGGACTGGGGGCGCGACTGACACAGGGGCAAGGGACCTCCCGCCGGGAAGTCGTCGGCCGGCGCAAGATCCTCGATCAGATAGACCGCGACGATGCGTTTCAGGATC
>DAINBM010000494.1:0-1885 GCA_036732965.1 Caulobacteraceae bacterium
GCTCCGCCATCTGGAAGATCTCGTTCGAGGTGACCGCATGGTCTATGCCGGGCAGGTCCTCCGGCACCTTGGGCCGCCCGCCGGTGGCGATCAGGATCTTCGCCGCCGTGACCCGGCGGCCCTGCCCCACCAGCTCGAGGGTATGGGGATCGACGAACCGGGCCTTGTCCTCGATCAGGTCGGCACCGGCCTTCATCAGGTTGGCAGCATACACCCCGGACAGCCGGGCGATCTCGACGTCCTTGAGGGACATGAACCTCTGCCAATCCAGGGTCCTTGCGCCCACGATCCAGCCATAGCCTTCAGCCAGTCGGAAATGATCCGTGAATTCAGAGGCATAGACCATGAACTTCTTCGGCACACAGCCGCGGATGACGCAGGTGCCGCCGGGCCGGTACTCCTCCGCCACCGCCACCCTTGCGCCGGACAGGGCCGCCAGCCGCGCCGCCCGGACGCCCCCGGACCCCGCGCCGATGACGAAGAGATCATAGTCAAATCCGGACATCGTACTCTCCAAGGACCAGACCGCACTCACCGCCCGAGACGGGATACGCCGTTCACACCACCGACCAGTGCCTCGTTCGCCAGCCCCAGGAACAGTCCGTGATCGATCACACCGGTGATCATCTTCAAGGCGCTCGCCAGGGTCGACGGATCCGGCAGGGCGCCACAAGCCAGATCATAGATGAACTGTCCACTGTCCGTCTGGACCGGGGCCCCGTCCCGGGTCCTCAGTCTGGGCTCGACGGCCAGACCGAGATCACGGGCCGCCTCACCGATCCGGCGGGCGGTGGCCGTATGACCGAAGGCCACGACCTCCACCGGAAGGGGAAAGGCTCCCAGCACCGGCACGACCTTGGCGGCGTCGGCGATGACGATGCAGCGGCGGGAGGATTCCCAGACCAGCTTCTCCCGCAGGAGCGCCGCACCGCCGCCCTTGATGAGACTGAGCCCCGGACCGATCTCGTCCGCCCCGTCCACCGTGATGTCGATGGTCTCGACATCATCGAGGGGAATGACCGTCAGGCCGAGCCCCGTCGCCTGATCCGCCGTGGCCCGCGACGTCGACACGCAGCGCAGTTGAAGGGTTTCGGACTCGGCCCGGCGCGCCAGGGCCGTGACGAAATGGGCCGCGGTCGAGCCCGTGCCCAGTCCGACGATCATGCCGTCCGCGATCTCGAGGGCGGCGGCGGCGCCCGCCATCTGCTTCTGGCGATCGATCGGGTTCATCGGGTCTTGCGTCCTGCCTTGAGGGATCGGAATCGCGCGGCCCATCCGGGCTTTTCCAGTTGTTCGGGTCGGGTCACGGCCAGGGCGTCGGCGGCAACCGCCCGGGTGATGACCGATCCCGACCCCACATAGGCCCCGGCCCCGATGGTGACCGGTGCCACGAGGGCGCTGTTGGAGCCGATGAAGGCCCCTGCCCCCACCTCCGTGCGGTGCTTGTCGAAGCCGTCATAGTTGCAGAAGATCGTCCCGGCCCCGATGTTCGCCCCGGCCCCGACCACGCCATCCCCGAGATAGCTCAGGTGGTTGGCCTTGGCCCCGGTGCCGACGGTGACCGCCTTGACCTCCACGAAGTTGCCGATATGGGCGGCCTCGCCGATGTCGGCCCCGGGCCGAAGCCGCGCATAGGGACCGATGACGGCCCGGTCGGCCACCCGAGCCCCCTCCAGATGACTGAAGGCCCGGATCGTGGCCTGCCCGACCACCACCCCTGCCCCGAACACCACATAGGGCTCGATGACGGCACCGGCCGCCACCTCCGTGTCATGACTGAACATCACGGTCTCCGGTGCCGGCATGGTCACGCCGCTGTCCAGCAGGCGACGGCGCACGGCCTGCTGGAACGCGGCCTCGGCCTCAGCCAGTTCGGCCTGGCTGT
>DAINBM010000495.1:0-1883 GCA_036732965.1 Caulobacteraceae bacterium
AACGAGGCCGGCGACGAACGACGCCGGCGACGAAGCAGTCTGGCGACGAACGAGCCCCTCCCTGCCTCGGTCCAGCCCTATCTGAGCTCCGTGCTGGCACATCCGCCGACGGACGCCATCGCAGCGGTGTCGGCTCCGGTGCTGGTCCTGCAAGGGCAGACCGATCTGCAGGTGACGGAGGAGGACGCCCGTCGCCTCGTTGCCGCGGCCCGACCCGGCACAACCCTCATCCTGCTGCCCGGGGTCAACCATGTGCTGAAGACCGCACCGGCAGACCGGACCGGCAATATCGCGACCTATGCGGACCCGACCCGCCCCCTCGCCCCTGCCGTGATGCCTGCGATCCTGACGTTCCTGAAGCACGTGACCCCGAAGTGACCTCATGAAGATCGCCACATGGAACGTGAATTCTATCAATGCGCGGCTGGACCATGTGCTGACATGGTTCAAGGAAGCATCACCGGATGTCGCTGCCCTTCAGGAAATCAAGTGCATCGACGAGAAGTTTCCCACAGAAGCCTTTGAATCCCTTGGGTACAACGTCGCCGTACACGGGCAGAAGACCTACAATGGCGTTGCCCTTGTGTCGAAATACCCGATGGAGGACATCCAGCGGGGCCTCCCCGGCGAGGAGAGCGACGAGCAGGCCCGCTACATCGAGGCCCTGATCGCGGCCCCGCGTCCGATCCGGGTGGGCGGCATCTATCTGCCCAACGGCAATCCGGTGGACTCCGAGAAGTTTCCCTACAAGCTGCGCTGGTTCGAGCGGCTGAACACCCGGGCCCGGACGTGGCTCGCGCTGGAGGAGCCGCTGGCCCTGATCGGCGACTACAATGTCATCCCGCAGCCGCAGGACTGCTACGATCCGGTGGCCTGGGCCGGCGATGCCCTGTACCGGCCCGAAAGCCGCCAGGCCCTGCAGGCCCTGGCCCATCTGGGCTTCACCAGTGCCGTCGAGGCCCGCGGTGCCGACCCGCACGCCTACACCTTCTGGGACTACCAGGCCGGTGCCTGGCCCCGGGACCATGGCATCCGCATCGATCACATCCTGCTGTCCCCGCAGGCCGCCGACCGGCTTGTCGCCTGCGAGGTCGATCGGGAGGTCCGCGGCCGCGACAAGCCCTCCGACCATGTGCCCGTGATCGCTGTCCTGGCGGACTGATCCGCCGCACCGGAAATCGTGTCGAGGGAGCCCCCCCGTGATGATGGTCGTTCCCCCCGCGGGCCTCTTCGTGACCGGCGCCGTCGGCATCACCGCCGCGGCCCTGGCCGTTCGCTGGTGGGCCGAACCGGCGAGGCGGACGCGCCGGATCCTGGCCGCCCGGCTGGGAGGTGCCCTCGATGCGCTGGTCATGGCATCGGACCGCGGACAGGGGATCGCGCTTCGGGTCACGCCACCGGGCATCGCCGTGCTGCGCGGGCCCGGTGACCGGGGTCTGGCCTTCGGCTTCGAGGAACTGCTCGGGGTGGAACTGATGGTCAATGGGGAGGTTCGCGCCCGGGCGTTCCGGGGGGAGCCGCGCCGCACGCTCGACGTGACCCGCCTGCGGCTGGAGCACCTCGCCCTGCGTCTTGTGTTCGACGACCTGCGCTATCCGGACTTCGAACTGGGCCTGCGGGAGGTGGGACACGCCGCCGCCGATCCCGACGCGGCGGGCATGCAGGCCCTGGACAGCGCCCGGCGCATGTTCGCCCACCTCGAGGCCGTGGTGCGGCAGGGCAGCGGTGCCACGGTCGCCGCACCACCCCCACCGGCCATGCCCGCGCCGCCCCCGCCGCTCCCATCGGAGGATCCGGACGAGGATGCGGACGCGCCCCCCTTCTGAAACCCACGCGAAAGCCCCGCCGGATCACTCCGACGGGGCTTCCTGGTCTTGGCCAAG
>DAINBM010000496.1:0-1882 GCA_036732965.1 Caulobacteraceae bacterium
CTCCGCCAGTTCGTCGATCCGGGCGATGGTCAGGTCGGCGTCATAGAATTCCGGCACGATCTGCAGCATCCGGCCATATTCGCCCAGCACCGCGGCCAGGGCATCCACCTCGGACGGATCGGCGTGGCGGCTGGGGACCGGCAGCAGCCGCTCGTCCATGTCCACATAGCTGGTGGAGAGGCCCGCGGCCCCCGCATCGAGGCACTCGCGCAGCACCGCCTGCATGCCGGCGATCTCGTCCGCCGTGGCGGTGCGCTCCATGGCCGCGTCGCCCATCACCCACAGGCGCAGGACGCTGTGTCCCACCAGGGGCGCGACATTGATGGCGAGGCCCTTGCGGATCCGGGCGATGTATTCGGCAAAGGTCTCCCAGTCCCAGACCACCCCTTCGCGGAAGGCCTTCAGGGGCATTTCCTCGATCTGGTTGAACATGCCCACCAGCTTCATCCGGTGCTCGGCCCGCAGCGGGGCCAGCGACAGGGAGCAGTTGCCCGGCACGATGGTGGTCACCCCGTGGGACAGGGCGGGCTTGGCGCAGCCGTCCCACAGGAGCTGGGCATCGAAATGGGTATGCGGGTCGATGAAGCCCGGCGCCACCACCTTGCCTGTCGCATCCACCACCCGGCGGGCACCTTCGCTCACATGGCCGATGCGGACGATCCGCCCGTCCGTCACCGCCACATCCGCGCGATAGGCCGGAAGACCCGAGCCGTCGACGACCCGGCCGTTCTTGATCACGAGATCGTACATCTGTCTGTTCCCTGCCCTGCTCATCTCTTGTCCGGTCCGCCGGGTCCGGCGACCGCAAATCGGTTGGAAGAGGCCTCCAGCGCGTCACGCACCCGCTCCCACCCCTGCCCCAGCAGGGCATCGGGATGGGCGGCCCCGCACGCCGTCATCAGGTGGTGGGCCGCGTGGTGGTCCAGGGACACCAGGGTCTCCCCACCGTTGTCGTAGCGCAGGGTCAGCACGATCTCGGCGTCGCCGTCATGGGCGGCCCCCATCTGCACCCGGCTGATCACCGCGCCGCTCATGCGGCGGCGAGCGGCGGCTCGACAAAGATCACGTCGCTGGGCAGGATCGGGTTGCCCGGCCCGCCGGTGCGCATGGTCGCCCGCATGTAGACATGCAGGTTCCAGCTCTGCAGCCGGGACACGGCCTCCGCCTCGGCCATGTCCGGCAGTTCCCGCCGCGCAATCTCGACCCACCCGTCTCCCGGTGTCGGCAGGATGGACCGACGCACCCGCGAAAGCTCGCCCACACGCATCTCCTCGCACTGTCTTGCGACAACATTTGGAACATGTTCCAATTTTCGTGTCAATCTGGAGCGCTGGCGGCCTCCAGGCGCTGGCGCAGGTCCTGGTGGGCGGCGGCGATCAGGGCCTGCAGGGCGGCGGGATCGACCTCCTGGCCGAAGCGCAGCTTCACATGCCGCATGCGCTTGCCCGTGCCCTGCAGAAGCCCGGCGGGATCCGGCAGCGACCCCCCGAAGAAGAAGCCGATGCTGGCATGGTGGGTGAAGGCGTCCACATAGGCCAGCGCCACATCCCCGATACAGGCGGTCGGCTGGCCGTCATGCAGGCACTCGCACATGTCGGGTGCCAGGGCCCGCAGCTGCGCGAACCACGGCGCCACCCGCAGACGCAGGGGGTCATCGGCCGCGAACCAGGCGGTCACGGCGGGGTCGCGGGGCGAGGCAGACGGAAGCCGGAAGAACGGGTCCATGCCGTCAAGCTTGCCGTACCGAGCGGAAATGTCGAGCCTGCGGACCCTTCGCGAACCGGGATTTTGGCCCGCGGGGACAAAACCGGATTGCCTTGGACCCTGCCCCCGGCGCACAGACCATGCCGAGACCCAAGCGGACCCGGAGCACACCCATGAC
>DAINBM010000497.1:0-1875 GCA_036732965.1 Caulobacteraceae bacterium
GTACTCCATCCCCGTCCAGAACACCGGTCGGCGCCGCGCAGCCTTTTCCGCCGCCCAGCGGGAATCATCGACGGTGGTGCACAGGGGCTTCTCGCAGAGGATGGCCCATCGGGTCTCGAACAGGGCTTCCAGCACCCGGCGGTGGGTGTGGTTGGGGGAGACGACGAGAACGGCATCCAGCCGGGCGTCGGCCACCAGGGCCTCCACCGTCTCGAATTCGGCCACGCCGTCGGCCGCCTCGCCGAGGGTCCGGCGGCTCAGCGCCCGCTGCTCGGCCACGGGGTCGCACAGGGCGGTGATGCGGGCCTCCGGAAAGAGTTTGATGTTGCGGATGTGCTCGCGACCCATCATTCCAGCGCCGATGAGTCCGATCCGAAGAGGTTCCATCCGCAATGACCCTTGATCCATTCGTGGCGGCCGCTGCCAACCTGACCGGCGACGGCGCTAGCGAGCACAGGTTGCGTCCCCTCGGCAAGAGCGGGCTGCAAATTCCGGCCCTGGCCTGGGGCATGTGGCGGCTGGAAGGGGAGACCGGTCCGGCCCGGGAGCGGGTGGAAACGGCGCTGGATGCGGGACTGACCCTCCTCGATACCGCCGAGATCTACGGCACCCGGTTTGCCGAGGCCGAGCGCATCCTGGGCCAGGTGCTGGCCGAGGCACCGGGCCTGCGCCCCCGCATGGTCCTGGCGACCAAGGGCGGCATCATTCCGGGCGTGCCCTACTGCTCGTCCAGGGACTATCTGATCGCCGCCTGCGAGGGGTCGCTGAAGCGCCTCGGCGTGGAGCAGATCGATCTCTATCAGGTCCACCGGCCTGATCACCTCACCCATCCGGCGGAGGTGGCCGACGCCTTTTCCCGTCTGCGGGACGCGGGCAAGATCCGGGCGGCGGGGGTGTCGAACTACACGGTCGCCCAGACCCGGGCGCTGATGGCGCACATGGACTTCCCCCTGGCGAGCCTGCAGCCGGAATTCTCGGCGCTCGCCATCGATGCCCTCTATGACGGGGTGCTGGATCTGGCGGTGGAGGCTGACCTTGCGGTGCTGGCCTGGTCGCCCCTCGGGCGCGGTGCCATCGCCAGCGGCGCGGGTCTGCCCCGGGCGGCCGAGGTGGTGGCCGAACTCGACCGGCTGGCGGTCCGGGACGGGGTGTCGCGCACCGCCGTGGCCTATGCCTGGATCATGGCGCATCCGGCCCGGCCGGTGCCCATTGTCGGCTCGCAGCAGCCTGCCCGGATCCTCGAGGCCTGTGACGCGCTGAAGGTGACGCTGAACCGGGCGGACTGGTACGCGGTCCTGACCGCGGCTAGAGGCGTGCCCCTGCCATGACGACGCCCGTTGAAGTCTCGTGGTTCTCGGCCCTGTGCGACGACGACTACGAGTTCCTCGGACAGCCGGACCCGGCGCTGGCGTCGAGCTTCGAGCACTGCCGCGACATCGTGATGACCGCGGAGACGGGCGGGTTCGACAACATCCTGCTGCCGTCGGGTTACCAGCTGGGCATCGATCCGGTGGGCTTTGCCTGCGCCATCGCCCCGATCGTGCAGCGGATCCGGCTTCTGGTGGCGCTGCGGGCGGGGGAGATGTGGCCGCCTCAGCTCGCCCGGCAGATGGCCAGCCTCGACCAAATGCTGGGGGGACGGCTGACCCTCAACATCATCTCCAGCGACATACCCGGCGAGACCCTGGCCAGCGGCCCGCGCTATCGCCGGACGGTGGAGGTGATGGCGATCCTGCGCCAGCTGCTGAACGGCCAGCCCCTGGACCACGCGGGGGAGTTCTACCGGCTGAAGCTCGACCCGCCGCGGATCGGGACCGTGTCCGGCAGGGCCCCGCCCTTCTATTTCGGCGGCCTGTCGGAAGACGCGCGGGAGGC
>DAINBM010000498.1:0-1869 GCA_036732965.1 Caulobacteraceae bacterium
CTCGGCCACGGCGGAGACCTTCGACTGCGAGGCCCTGCGCACCCTCACCCAGGGGGTCTTCGCCCATGTGCGCCCGACCCTTGACTGGCAGCTGGGCCTGCCGACCCTGCCCAAGCCCGCCGCCCGCGCCATCCTGAACATGTCCCAGATCGCCGCCTCCGCCCTGCCCACCGGCGGCGTGGCCCTGGCCCTGGCCGCGCTGGACGGAACCGACATCGTGCTCACCCTCGATGCAAGGGGCCCCCGGGCCCGCCTCCGGCCCGAGGTGGTGGACGGCCTGCAGGGCCTGCCGCTCAGCGAAGGCCTGGGCGGCCACTGGGTGCAGGCCTACTACCTGCACGCCCTGGTCCAGGCGGCCGGGGGCAGCTGCGCCGCCGAGATCACCGAAGAGCGGGTGCTGCTCACCGCACGCGTCCCGCAATAGTCGGCCCATGACCGCAGGCCCTGCCCCCAGGATCGCCATTTCCGGTGCGCTGGGGCGCATGGGCCGGGCCGTGGCCGCCGTGGCGGGCGACACCGTCACCGCACGCTTCGACCGCCCCGGTGCCATCGGCGACGGACTGGTGACCCAGGCCGAAGCCCTCGACCTCTGCGACGTGATCATCGACTTCACCCAAGGGGAGGCATCGGCGGCCCTGGCCACCCTCGTGGCCGACCGGGGCGCGCCGGCCCTGGTGATCGGGGCCACGGGGCTCACCGAGGCCCAGCGGGCCGACATCACCCGGGCAGCGGCGAAGGTCCCGGTGGTGCTGTCCGGCAACTTCTCCCTCGGGGTCAACATCCTGACCGGACTGGTGCGGCAGGCCGCCGGCCTGCTGGCCGCCGCCGACTATGACATCGAGGTGTTCGAGGCCCACCACCGGCGCAAGGTCGATGCCCCCTCCGGCACGGCCCTGATGCTGGGCGAGGCCGCAGCCGCGGGGCGGGGCGTATCCCTGGCCGAGGTGAAGCGCGCCGCCCGGGACGGGATCACCGGGCCGCGGACCCCCGGAGAGATCGGCTTCAGCGTCCTGCGGGCCGGGGACCTGATCGGCGAGCACAGCGTGATCTTCGCCTCGGATGACGAGGTCCTGACCCTGTCCCACTCCGCCCGTGACCGGGGCCTGTTCGCCCGCGGGGCCGTGGCTGCCGCCCGCTGGGTCGCCGGCCGGCCGCCGGGGCTCTATGACATGCAGGACGTGCTGGGCATGTGAGGCATGTGCGTGGTTCGAGACGCCCCGTTCCGGGGCTCCTCACCATGACGACCGCTTGTGGATCGAGCCCACAGCGGTTGACGCGTGTTCCGCAGCGCGCGTCATCCTGAGGAGGGCCGTAGGCCCGTCTCGAAGGACGGACAGCCCTCACTCCGTCTCCGTCCCCGCCCCCTCCGGCGCGGCGGGCAGGCCGAGTTCCGGTTGCTGGGCGGCTTCGAAGTCCCGGGCGAGGGTCCGGTAGAAGCGGTCCCGCGGATCGGACCCGGCGGACTCGGTGAAGGGTCGCGGGGCCAGTCCCCGGTGCGCCACCAGCATGAAGTCCCGCCAGATCTGCGCCGGGGTCTCGCCACCGGTCATGCCCTGCATGGGCTGGCCATGGTCATCCCCCACCCAGACACCGCACACGAGGTCCGGAGTGAAGCCGACGAACCAGGCATCCCGGTTGTTCTGGCTGGTGCCGGTCTTGCCCGCCGCCGGCCGGTCGAGGCGCGCCCGGCGACCCGTGCCATAGGGACTGTCGATCACCTGCTGCAGCACGCGCACCATCTGGGCCGCGTGGCCATTGTCATAGATCACCGGTGGCAGGCCGGGATTGCGATGCCACAGCACGTCCCCCCGGGCATTGGCCACCTGATGGATCAGGAAGGGTTGCATGGCGCGCCCTCCGGACTGGAAC
>DAINBM010000499.1:0-1850 GCA_036732965.1 Caulobacteraceae bacterium
TCCTCCCCGCCATAGCGGCAGGCCAGGTCGATGGCCCGGATGTTCGAGGCCAGACGAATCGCGAACTCCCGCAGGACCTCGTCGCCCACCGCATGGCCGAAGCTGTCATTGATCCGCTTGAAGTGGTCGATATCCACCAGCAGGGCCGACACCGGGTCGCCCCCGTGGGTTGCGCGACGGACCAGAGCCGCGAGCTGGCCGGACATGTAGCGGCGATTGTGGAGGCCGGTCAGCGAATCGGTCACCGCCATCTCGAGGCTCTGATCGAGATTGTTGCGGAGGAAGTCGTAATAGCGCTTCTGGCGGATCAGCGTCCGCACCCGGGCGGCCAGCTCCTCCGCGTCCACCGGCCGGGTCAGCACGTCATTCACGCCCAGCTCGAGGGCCTTGACCATGCGTGCACGATCCTCGGCCTCGACGATGGCGATGATCGGCAGATGGCGGGTCGCCTCATCGGAGCGCACCTGGGCGGCCAGCCGAAGGGCGTCATGGGTCCGTGACGCGGCATTGATCACCAGAAGGTCTGCCCGCGACCGCACCGCCGGCAACGCCTGGTCGACGTTGCGCTCCACCAGGATCCGGTGATCCTCGGCCAGCGCCCCTTCGATCACCCGGATCTGTGCATCATCGTCATCGGCGATCAGGATCAGTCCCCCCGCGCCGGACATCCTGGCGGCGACCCCTTCGATGACGCCCATGCGTCGTCCCGATGCCTCCCGGTGGCGCAGCTCGTCGATGACCAGCTTCAGCCGGACCAGGCTTCGTACGCGGGCGAACAGCGCCAGATCGTCGATGGGCTTGGTGAGAAAGTCGTCCGCGCCGGCCTCGAGGCCGCGAAGTCGGTCTCGACGGCCGTCAAGGGCGGTGATCAGGATCACCGGAATGTGCCGGGTTGCCGTGTCGGATTTCAGACGCCGGCAGACCTCGAGCCCGTCCATGCCCGGCATCAGCACGTCGAGCAGGATGATGTCCGGGACCTGTTCGGCCGCCAGTGCCAGGGCCGACGGCCCGTCGGACGCCGTCAGGACGTCATAATACTCCGCCGACAGTTTCGCCGCCAGGAGGCGGACATTTGCCTCGGCGTCGTCGACCACGAGGATCCGTGCCGTCATCCTGCCACTATCCCAGGAACCGACGGACGGTATCGAGGAAATAGGTGACAGAGATGGGTTTGGAGATATAGGCCTCGCAGCCGCCCTCGCGGATCCGCTCCTCGTCGCCCTTCATGGCAAAGGCCGTCACGGCGATGACCGGAATGTGGGACAGCTCGTCGTCTTCCTTCAGCCACTTGGTGACCTCGAGCCCCGAGATCTCGGGAAGCTGGATGTCCATCAGGATGAGGTCCGGGCGATGATTCCGCGCCAGGGCAAGCGCCTGCAGTCCCTCCCGGGTCTGGAGCGTCTCGTACCCCTGGGCATCGAGCAGATCATGAAACAGCTTCATGTTCAGCTCGTTATCCTCGACGATGAGGACTTTCTTGGTCATAATCCGATCACGCTCACCCTCGCCCGGCGAACCGCAGTTCACGATCGCCAGCGCAGTTGCACAGGGTGTTACACGCATATCCTTAAGTCCGGGTTAGCCGACCGGCGGTCGGCCGGGTGGTGACATGACTCAGGACCTCGACCGGATGGCCCGCCTCCATCGCCCCGGACTGTGCCGCGACTGCCTGTGGATGACGGACGACCTCACCGACAACCGCTGCCCGGCCTGCGCATCCCCCCGCCTGGTCTCCCATCCGGAGCTCTGGGACCTGACCCTCGCCCACCTGGACTGCGACGCCTTCTATGCCAGCGTGGAAAAGCGCGATCGCCCGGAACTGGCCGAGCAGCCGGTGATCGTCGGCGGCG
>DAINBM010000500.1:0-1848 GCA_036732965.1 Caulobacteraceae bacterium
GATAGCAGCTCGGCTCGATCCGGGTGGTGGTGCGGTGAAACAGGTAGTGCGCAAGGCCCACCAGCCGACCGTCCGCCTCCGCCACCAGGGCATGGACCGGCTCGTAGGTGTCGAAGAACCGGGCCCAGGTCCGAGCCGTCACATCCTCCGCCAGTGCCGTCGGGCCCGACCGGCCGTAGAAGGCGTTGTAGCCCTCCCACAGGGGACGCCAGGCGCCATGATCCTCGCGGCGGACAGGTCTGACGATCACGGGTGCGCTCATGGATGCGCTCATGGGGCGGGCCTCACCGGCAGGGGGACATTGCACAGGTCCACATGTCCGGCAGGGTGGACGAACCAAGGATCCCGCCGGTTGCGGCGGCTGTCGACCAGTTTGCGGAAGCTCTCGCTATCCGTGCGCAGGGCCTGCAGGCGGACGCGATCCGCCAGCGGCATGTCCTGCGCCATCGAGACCTTGCGCAGGGGCGTCATCTCCGCCGGGGTCCGATAGAAGCCGAGATCGCCGGTGCCGAAGGGCATGGCCTGCAGCAGCTCCATCCCCAGCACCACCCGGCCGACCACGGTGATGTTCCGGTCCAGCTGGCGGGGGGAATGGCCGGTGACGGCATAGAGCTCCGTCCCGTCGCCGCTGTCCGGGCTGTTGTCCCGGCCCACCCCCACCATGCCGTAGCAGTGGACCAGCCAGCTGCGCCCGTCCGCCCAGTCCCGGGCCGCCGGGAAGCCGACGGAAAATCCCACCTCCGGCGCATAGCTGTCCCGGTCGGGCAGGGCCTCCAGGGGCAGGAGGCCGGGGGCATCGAACTCTGCCTTCAGCGGCCCGGGTGCGGAGGCCGGTCGATGATCTTCGGGCAGGCCCCACTGCACCACATAGTTGGGCTGGGACCGCAGGATCACCGCCCTGTCGAAATAGCCCGACCGGACCAGCTGCCGGATCCGCGCCACATGGACGGGCGCGAAGTCCGGGGCGAGCTCGATCACCACCCGCCCCTTCGGAAGATCGATGACCATCAGCCGGTCGGCGGCCAGGGTGCGCCATTCGGACGGGGCCGCGGCAGCGATGATGTCCGCGGCGCTCGCCACGGGCTGGGTGGGCGCCGCCACCGCCGCCGGGGAAGCCATCATGAGACCGAGGATCCCGGCCAGGGCGCAGACCCCGTCAACCCGTCCCGTCATGCCACTCTCCCGCTCCCCCAAGGCCGCCCGGCATCAGATCCCGGCCGCCTGCTCCACCGCAAGGGCCAGGTCGAGGGCCCGGGCCCCGTCGGTCCCGGTGGCCACAGGGCCCCCCTGCCCCCGGACCGCCGCGAGGAACCGGGCCACGCTGACCCCCAGGGGATCACGCCCGTCCGCCGTCGCCGCAAAGTCGGGATTGAGGGCAAGGCCCGACCCGTTGACGAAGGCGGGGCTGAGAAAGTCGATGTCCACCGGACCGCCCGGAAAGTCCACATGCATCACCCGGCGACGCACCTCCTCGATGCGGGAGGCCTCGAACACCGCGGTCCAGCCGCTGCTGAAGGTCACCTCGGCCCGGACCTTGTCGAACACCCCCTCGGCCTCCACCGCCACGGGGTCGTCTCCGCTCATCGCCAGGGCGAGGTCCAGATCGTGGATCATCAGGTCGAGCACGCAGGAAATGTCCCGGTTGCGCGCATTGGGCGTCCCGTGCCGCACCGATTCCAGCGCGATCGGCGACACGGCCTGGCCGAGGAGCCCCATGGCGGCGAAGGTCACCCGTTCCTGATGCCCACAGGCCACCGTCACGTCGGCCTTGGCGGCGGCGGTCAGCAGACGGTCCGCCTCCTCCAGGGTGTAGGTCAGCGGCTTCTCCACATAGACCGACGCTCCGGC
>DAINBM010000501.1:0-1837 GCA_036732965.1 Caulobacteraceae bacterium
CCGCAGACGGCATCCTGAGGTCTGACACGCCAAAGGGCCCCGTCTCGCTGCGGTTTCCAATCCACGCCGTGGAGATCCTCTTCCCGATGCTGTTCCCGGTCTCCTGAGCCAGCTTGAGCGTTTGCGTCGTACCGACCGGGGGTCTCGAGCCGCGCGCAGTCAGAAATTTGGCGTGTCCGCTCCGTCAACCGCAGCCGCCAGTCCGCGGCCTTCATCCTGACTGGCCTTCACTGGCCGGCTGTGACAGATTGTATGAAGCTTGTGAGGTCAGTTGACCCGCAAACCCGCCGGGACTCGAACCCGGCCACCAAAAAATATCTGGGGTCATATCCGGGGTCACTCGGAAAAATCACATTGCGTCTAACCCTTGAAAACAAAGGGTTAGCTGATGAATTCGAGTCCCTTCCGGGGTCGCCACATCACCGTTCGCTAGGGACCGGAAGACTCCGAGGTCGCCACGGCGGTCACTGTCGGGGGCGACACCTCGGCGGTCCCCTGCCCGGCCCAGTGGGCCACCTTCTCGGCCAGTTCCACGAAATTCAGGGGCTTGGCGACATAGTCATCCATCCCCGATCCCAGTTGCTCGGCCTCCCGGCGACTGCCGGCATTGGCGCTGACCGCGATGATCGGGGTTCTGGAATTGGGCCCCTGCCCCTTCCGGATCTGGGCCGCGGCCGCAAAACCGTCGAGGACGGGCATCTGGATGTCCATCAGAATGACGTCAAAGGGCCGCGCGTCCGCCGCCACGACGGCAGCCTGGCCGTCCGTCACCGCCTCGACCCCGTATCCGAGCTCGGTCAGGAAGGCGGTGATCAGCTGGCGGTTGGCGTCATTGTCGTCCGCCAACAGGATATGGGTGGCCTCCGGATCGGCCGGCCGCGGCGGGGTCTGGACCGCGGCGTCCGGCGCCCCCTCGACGGCGCCGGGATCCGTCCGGCGACACGGGATCCGGACGCTGAATGCGCTTCCCAGCCCAGGCTGGGACACCACGGTGATCTGCCCCCCCATCTTCTCCACCAACCCCTTGGTGATGGCGAGCCCGAGCCCGGTCCCGCCATGGGCGCGACGGGACGACCCGTCGGCCTGGGAGAACCGCTGGAACAGCCGACCCACCGCCTCCGGCGAGATGCCGCAGCCGGTATCGCTGACCGACACGACCAGATCACCGGGCGGTTGATGGAAGCCGATCTTCAGGGTGATGTCGCCGAAATCGGTGAATTTCACGGCGTTTGACAGCAGGTTCATCAGGATCTGCCGCAGCTTCTGGTCATCGACCCACAGGGCCCGGGGCAGCTTGGCGTCCACGTCCAGATGCAGCTGGACCGGCTTGCCGCCCACCTGCCCCCTGGCGAGGAGGAGGCAGTCCCGCGCCAGCTGCGCCGGGTCACAGGACCGGTTCTCCACCTCGGCGTGGTCGGCCTCGAGCTTTGACCAGTCGAGGATCTGGTTGACAATGGCCAGCAGCGACCGCGCACCGTCCACGATCCGGTCCACATAGGACGCGGCGGTCGGGCCGGGCAGGGACCGCCGGGAGAGCAACTCCGCAAACCCCAGTATGGCCGTCAGGGGCGTGCGGACCTCATGGCTGACATTGGCCAGGAACTCGCTCTTCGCGCGATCGGCACTCTCCGCGCGCTCGCGGGCCTGGGTGAGCTCCTCGATGAGCTGCTTCAGCTCGGCGGCCGTGGCGCGCTGGACTTCCACGGCCATCAGCGCGTCGAGGGAGGCGTCGGCCGCCGAGAAGTCGTCGAAGCTCAGCCCCGCGCTGTTGCCCTCCAGCAGCGTGGTGGGCGCGTGCCCGACAAAGAAGACGATCTGCAGGGCGATCCGTACCGCC
>DAINBM010000502.1:0-1835 GCA_036732965.1 Caulobacteraceae bacterium
GGCTGCCGGTGATGCCCTGGCAGATGACCTTGGTGTTGGCGTCGATCAGAATGGACATGGTTTCAAATCATCCCTGGCCGGACCGGGCGGACCCGGTGGCGAAATTGTGAGGTGAGGCGCGGCGGGGCCCTTAGCCCTTCACGGCCTTGACGATCTTGGCGGCGGCATCGGCCAGGTCGTTGGCCGGGGTGATGGCGAGCCCCGAGGCGGCCAGGATGTCCTTGCCCTGCTGCACGTTGGTGCCCTCGAGGCGGACCACCAGGGGCACCGACAGGCTGATCTCCCGGGCCGCGGCCACCACGCCCTCGGCGATGATGTCGCAGCGCATGATGCCGCCGAAGATGTTCACCAGGATGCCCTTCACGTTCGGGTCGGCGGTGATGATCTTGAAGGCCGCGGTGACCTTCTCCTTGGAGGCGCCGCCGCCCACGTCGAGGAAGTTGGCGGGCTCGGCCCCGTAGAGCTTGATGATGTCGAGGGTGGCCATGGCCAGGCCCGCCCCGTTGACCATGCAGCCGATCTCCCCGTCCAGGGCGATGTAGCTCAGGTCATACTTGGAGGCCTCGATCTCCTTGGCGTCCTCTTCCGTCGTGTCGCGCAGGGCGACGATGTCCGCATGGCGATAGAGGGCATTGCCGTCGAAGCTGATCTTGGCGTCCAGCACCCGCAGCTGACCGGCGCCGGTGACGATCAGCGGGTTGATCTCCAGCATCTCCATGTCCTTGGCCACGAAGGCGGCATAGAGCTGACCCAGCAGGGTCGCGGCCTGCTTGGCCAGGTCGCCCGTCAGGTTCAGGGCCTGGGCCAGGTGGCGGCCATGGTGCGGGAACACGCCGGTGGCCGGGTCGATGGAGAAGGAGATGATCTTTTCCGGCGTGGAGTGGGCCACGTCCTCGATGTCCATCCCGCCCTCGGTGGAGGCGACGACGGAGACCCGGCTGGTCTCCCGGTCCACCAGCAGGGACAGGTACAGCTCCCGGGCGATGTCCGCGCCTTCCTCGATGTACAGGCGGTTCACCTGGCGGCCCTTGGGACCGGTCTGGTGGGTGACCAGCACCCGGCCGAGCATTTCCTTGGCGTTGGACTTCACCTCGTCCACGGACTTCACCACCCGGACGCCGCCCTTGGCGGTGGCGGGCAGGCCCTCGAAGCGGCCCTTGCCCCGGCCGCCTGCATGGATCTGGGACTTCACCACGAACACCTTGGTGCCCTTCAGCGACTTCGCCGCCTTGACGGCCTCGGCCACGGTGAAGGCGGCAAAGCCCGCCGGGACCGGCACGCCGAATTCCTTGAGGACGGCCTTGGCCTGGTGTTCGTGGATGTTCATGGCTGTCCCTGTGCAGGTTGGAACGACGGCGGGCATCGTCAGAGCGGGCGTCGATCGCGGGCTCCGGCGGGGGGGTTATAGAAAGGCCGACCCGGCTTAGCAACCGAAAGAGACCCTTCCGTGCATGGTGAAAGCCGACAATTGCCCGTATCATGGGCACATGAAGGTTTTGGTCGTCGAGGATGATTCCGAGACCGCCGCCTATGTGGCGCGGGGTCTGAAGGAACAGGGGCACGGGGTCGAGGTGGCCGCCGATGGCCGCGACGGCCTGTTCCTCGCCCTCGACCAGAGCTTCGACGTCATCGTGATGGATCGCATGGTCCCCGGCCTCGACGGACTGTCGGTGATCAAGAGCCTGCGCGCCGGGGGGGTGGAGACGCCGGTGATCTTCCTCACGGCGCTGGGCGGGGTCGGCGACCGGGTGGAGGGGCTGGAGGCCGGGGCGGACGACTATCTGGTCAAGCCCTTCTCGTTCTCGGAGCTGAATGCCCGGGTCAATGCCCTGGGT
>DAINBM010000503.1:0-1820 GCA_036732965.1 Caulobacteraceae bacterium
TCGCAGCCGTCCGCCCCATCTGAAGACCTGGCGGGATGGCTGGCGTCACCTCCGGTTCCTGATGCTGCACAGCCCCAAGTGGGTGTTCATCTATCCCGGCCTGCTGCTGCTGGCGCTGGGACTGTTCGGGTCGATCCTGCTGGCCCCCGGTGCCGTGGCCCTGACCCCCACCATCGAGATCGACATCCATTCCCTGGTGGTGGCCTGCTTCTCGGTGATGATCGGTACGCAGCTGGTGATGTTCGGGGCACTGGCGCGGCGCTATGCCATGATCGAGGGCGTGCTGCCCACCCCGTCGAACTTCCGCACCATCCTGCTCGGCATGGAGCTGGAACCGATCCTGCGGGTCGCCGCCCTGATCCTCGTCGCCGGCCTCATCGGCGTGACCACCGCCGTCGTCCGCTGGGTCGGCAACGGATTTGGGCCGATTGTCTACAACGACGTGATGCGGATGCTGGTGATCTCGTTGACGGCGGTTGCCGTTGCAGTGCAGATCGCAGCAGCCGGGTTCCTGGCGTCCATGCTCAATATCCGCCGCTGATGAGGTTTGCGCCCGATGCACAGGTTCCTGCGACGATCTTGGGTCCAGGTCGTGGTCGGGGCGCTGATGCTCATGGCAGTGGTTGTGGCCAGCGGGCGACCGACGGTCTTCACGGATACCGATGACTATTACGCCCAGGGACGGGGGGCGGCCCGCGCGCTGAAGCCCATCGTCAGCCAGATCCTGCAAATTCCGCGGGACCTGGACGAGGAAGACGCAGACCTGCAGGCCGAAGCCGACGAAGACCACACGTCGATGGCGGCGCGCTCGCCCTATTACGGCATCCTGCTCTACAGCACCTTCGAGATCGGCACCCTGTGGCTGCTGGCCGGGCTCCAGTCCCTGGTCGCGGCATGGACGATCTTCACCCTCATACGCGGGGCCATGCCCGTGTCCCACCCCAGGGTCTATCTGTCGGTCATGGGGGCCCTGAGCCTCTTGTCCACCCTGCCCTTCTTCACGGGCTTCGGCATGCCCGACGTGTTCGCCCCCCTGGGGGCACTGGCGACGGCGGCCCTGACCCTCTACTGGTCCCGGTACGGGCGGCTCGAGATCGCGGGCCTGGTGGGGGTGATCACCGCCTCCCTGTGGTTCCACACCTCGCACATCCTGCTCGAGGTTGCCCTGATCGGCCTTTCGGCGGGGATCCTGTGGTGGTTCCGGACAGACAGGCGCACCCTTTCGGTCCGGGTCGGGGTCCTGTCGCTGATCGTCGTGTCCGCCTTCGCCTCGGACATCGCCTATCACACGGTGGTGAAGCTGCGGACGGGCGAGGACCTGCACCGTCCGCCCTTCCTGAGCGCCCGGGTGCTGGCGGACGGGCCGGGACGCGTCTACCTGCGGGAGGCCTGCGCCAAGGCCAGCCCCTATGTGCTGTGCCGCTTCAAGAACAATCCGCTGGACGATTCCGACGAGATCCTGTGGGCGGACGACCCGGCCCGGGGCATCTTCAACGCCTCCAAGATCGATGTCCGGATCGCCCTCGAGCGGGAGGAAAAGGCCTTCGTGCTCCAGACCATCCTGCACCATCCCCTGGACCAGCTGGGGGCCTCCCTGTCCAACTGGTTCGAGCAGATGAGCCTCGTGGACCTGTCCGAGCCCCTGCGGGATCCAGGCTACTATTTCACCAATGTCTA
Organism: Caulobacteraceae bacterium; assembly: GCA_036732965.1. Taxonomy (GTDB): domain Bacteria; phylum Pseudomonadota; class Alphaproteobacteria; order Caulobacterales; family Caulobacteraceae; genus CAIMFV01. Next base: position 1,678 of record DAINBM010000503.1, read on the forward strand.
CTGGAAGGACACCAGCCTGCCGACCCTGATTCCCGGCGGCCACGACTGCCTGAAGCGGCCGCGCCTGTGTCGCCCCTGGATCTCCATCACCGGGCTGTCCTATCTGCACGGCACGGTCATCCTGCTGGCGACGGCCTTTCTGG
>DAINBM010000504.1:0-1820 GCA_036732965.1 Caulobacteraceae bacterium
CCGCCACGATGAGCTTCGGCCGTCCCGTGGAGCCGCCGGAAGTGGGCGCCTTCCAGGCGGGGGAGATGCGGCTCTCGAACCGGTGGCGGCCGGTCTCCTCCGCCAGCAGGGTATCGATGGTCACCGTCGGACGGTCCGTGGACAGGTCCGGCCGGGCCACCACCAGGGCCGGCCTTACCAGGTCCAGCACGGCCTCCAGTTCTCCCCGGGGCAGGCGGTGGGAGACGGGCTGGGGCACGGCTCCGACCTTCCAGCAGGCAATGGCCGCCTCGAGGAAGCCGATGCTGTTGGGCAGGCCGATGGTCACATAGTCGCCAAGGCCCACGCCTCGCCGGTCCATGGCCCAGGCCAGCCGGTGGGAGCGGGCATCGAGCTCCGCCCAGGTCAGGGCCCCCTCATGGTCGCGGATGGCGATCCGGTCGGGCTGGTGCGCGGCATGGATCTCCGGGATGTCGCCGAGGGACCGGTCCTCGATCGGGAGCGCGGCGCTCACTGGGCGGCCTCCGCCGTCCGGCCGTACTGGCGGCCCAGGGCGGCGGTCACCGCCTCGAACTCGGCCACTGTCTCGGCGAGGATCTCCGCCACGGGCTTCACCTTGTCGATCCGTCCCGCCACCTGGCCGGTCAGGGCGATGGAGCATTCCAGGTCCCCGCCGAAATAGAGCTCACTGACCCTTGCGAACTCCGCCATGATGTTCTCCGGCGGCGTGCGCTCGAAGGCCGCGGTCTTTTCGGTACGGATGGCCCGCAGCGCCGGGCCGGGACCGAAGCGGTTCAGGAACACCGTGTCCGTTTCCCGCGCCGCGACGATCGCATCCTTCCAGTTGGAATGGACGGGGGATTCCGCTGCGGACACCATCCGCGTGCCCATCTGCACCGCCTCGGCCCCGAGGGCGAAGGCTGCGGCCATGGAGCGTCCGTCGACAATGCCCCCGGCGGCCACCACCGGCAGGTCGATCTGCGAGCAGATCAGTGGCAGCAGAACCATGGTGGAGACCTCCTTGGGGTTCTTGAACCCGCCCCCTTCGCCCCCCTCGACCACCAGTCCATCGACGCCCGCGGCGACGGCCTTCAGTGCGGCGTCCAGTGAGGGAACCACATGGAAGACGGTGAGCCCTGCCGACTTGAGCTGTTCGCAATAACGCCTTGGATCTCCAGCGGAAGTCGTCACGAATTTCACGCCTTGATCGACCACGAAGCTGACAATGTCCGGATCGCGGACGAAGGCCTGGGCGATGTTCACGCCGAAGGGCTTCTGGGTCAGCTGGCGCATCTTGCGGATTTCCTCCCGCACCGCGTCCAGCTGACCGGAGGAGGTCTCGATGATGCCGAGGCCACCGGCCTCGCAGACGGCCGAGGCCAGCTGCGCCCGGGCGATCCAGCCCATGGGGGCCTGGATGATCGGGTATTCGACCCCGAGCAGACGGGTGATGCGGTTGTCGATGGTCATGGGTCGTCCCTGTCCTGTCCTGGTTCGCCGTTCGGCTTGTCCTGTTTCCTCAACAATGGGGATGCAGGCGGGCCGCGTCCACGGAAAATCCGGCCGTGCCGCGATCCCGACACGGACGCCGGGTTCGGCGCACGGTCTGGTCACACCTCCGTCCCCGTGGCTTGACTCGTGGCCGGGACGGGGTCTTATTGAGCGAACAAAACAAGAACATTTGGGTGTGGCATGGATCATGGAGGCCTTGAGGGTGGCCCGCTGGAACACCTGCGTCGGCAGATCGGGGCGCTTGAGCGGACCCGGCGCGCGACGGCGGGACCGACGGGGGCGACACGGGGGGCACAGGCGATGCCGGCAAGCCCACAGGTGGCGCCCGG
>DAINBM010000505.1:0-1805 GCA_036732965.1 Caulobacteraceae bacterium
ATCATCACCGCCCCGCAGGACGGAGTCGCCACCAAGGTGGAGCAGCTGCAGGTGGGCAATTACGTGAACGCCGCCCAGCCCCTGTTCTCGCTGGTGTCCCCGCGCATGTGGATCGACGCCAACCTGAAGGAGGACCAGCTCGCCCGTGTCCGTCCAGGTCAGCCAGTCACGGTGGAGGTGGATGCCCACAAGGGCGTCACCTATCACGGCCGGGTGGCCAGCCTCTCCCCCGGCACCGGATCGAGCTTTGCCCTGCTGCCGCCGGAAAATGCCACCGGCAACTGGGTGAAGGTGGTGCAGCGGGTCACCGTGCGGGTCGAGCTCGACGAGAAGGACCTGAAGGACCATCCCCTGCAGGCCGGCCTCAGCGCCCGGGTGAAGATCGACACCAAGGGTGTGTCCGACGGCGGCGGAGCGGCGGCCCGGCCATGACCGGGACCCCGGCCCCGGGGCGCAGCGACGGCTTCACCCGCCTGATGATCACGGCGTCGATCATGACCGCGACGCTGATGAACGCCCTCGACATGACCATCGCCAATGTGGCCCTGCCGCACATCCAGGGCAGCGTCTCGGCCAGTGCCGACCAGGTGACCTGGGTGCTGACCTCCTACATCGTGTCTGCGGCGATCATGACCCCCCTGACCGGTGCCCTCGCCTCGCGGTTCGGGCAGAAGACCGTGTTCCTGGTCAGCGTGGTGGGCTTCACCATCGCCTCGGCCCTGTGCGGCGTCGCCCAGAACCTGATCCAGATCGTGGGCTTCCGCCTGCTCCAGGGCATCTGCGGCGCGCCGCTGATCCCGCTGGCCCAGGCCGTGCTGCTGGACATCAATCCCCGGGAGAAGCAGGGCCAGGCCATGGCCGTATGGGGCATGGCCTCCATGCTGGGCCCGATCATGGGTCCGGTGCTGGGGGGGTATCTGACCGACCACTTCTCCTGGCGCTGGGTGTTCTACATCAACGTGCCCTTCGGCATCGCCTCCTTCCTCGGCATCTGGACCTTCGTGCCCGGCGGCCGCCCCGCGGTCACCAAGCGGTTCGACCTGATGGGCTTCCTGTTCCTGGCGGTGGCTGTGGGCGTGGGCCAGCTGATGTTCGACCGGGGCGAGGGCCAGGACTGGTTCAATGCGCCGGAGATCTGGATCGAGGCGATCATCGCCGGGATCGCCCTCTATCTGTGCATCACCCAGACCCTGACGGCAAAGCAGCCCTTCATCAGCCGGGAACTGCTGCGGGACCGCAACTTCGTCACCGCCGCGGGGTTCAGCCTGATCATCGGCGTGCTGATGTTCTCCACCACCGCCCTGCTGCCACCGATGATCGAGACCCTGCTGGGATATCCGGTGACCCAGGCCGGGCTGGTGCTGGCCCCCCGGGGGGTGGGCACCCTGATCGCCATGTTCTTCGTCGGACGGCTGGTGGGCCGGATCGACAACCGCATCATCCTCGGCGTCGGACTGTCGCTGATGGCGCTCTCCACCTGGCAGATGACCCACTTCTCCCTCTACATGTCGTCGAGCCCGCTGATCATCGCCGGCCTGACCCAGGGGCTGGGCATGGGTCTCCTATTCGTGCCCCTGTCCACCATCGCCTTCTCCACCCTGCCCGGCCATCTGCGCACGGAAGGGGCCGGGCTGTTCACCCTGATCCGCAACATCGGCTCCAGCGCGGGCATCTCGCTGCTCGCCGCCTCGCAGATCCAGGCGATGGAGGTCTCCCGCTCGGAGATGAATGATCACATCCGCGCCGACAATCCGGCCATGACCATGCTGGGCCGGGTCATCGACCCGCAGAGCCCCGTGGCCCTG
>DAINBM010000506.1:0-1800 GCA_036732965.1 Caulobacteraceae bacterium
CTGTGCGCCCTCGTCTCGACATCCGGATGGAAGGTCGATGTCCGCCACCAGCATGTTCTTGTCTGGGGCGGGTTGCGCGGCGCGCTGGCTCTGGCCCTGTCGCTGGCATTGCCGGACGGCCTGCCGGAAAAGGCGGCGATCATCGTGGCCACCTTCGCCGTCGTGGCCTTCTCGATCTTTGGCCAGGGCCTCACCATGCCCTGGCTGGTTGCGCGGCTGGGACTGGGGCCGGGCGCCCGGGGTCAATAGGCCAGGGTCAGGCTTGCCCGTACCTCCCGGGGCTCCCCGGGGTGGATCGTGTGGTCGAGATAGCTGCCGTCCGCGCTCGACGGGTTGGCGGGTTGTCCCTTCAGGCGGTAGGCGTCGTAGTACTCCGCATCATTGTAGCGGACGTTGAACAGGTTGAGGACCTCGGCCCCGACCACGATGCGCGGCCGGACGCGCCAGGCGATGCGGGCGTTCACCACCGTGGAGGCGGTCGAGCGCTCGCTGCCATCCTCGATCAGGTTGCGCGGGGCGAAATAGCGGAGCCGCAGACTGCCGGTGACACCCGCAAGGCCCGGCAGGTCGTGCAGCGTCGCCGACGCGGACACCGAACTCTTGATGGCTTCCGGGATCTGGTTTCCGACGACGACATTGTGGTCCGTGAAGACCGCCTGGCTGATGGCAAAGTCCGCGTCCAGGCTCAGCCAGCCGGTCGGCTTGTAGATGGTGTTCCACTCGAGGCCATGACGTTCGCCGGGCCGGTCGGAATCCACATTGGCCCCGCTGTCGCCGGCGAAGAAGAGTTCGGAGCTGCTGCGCAGATACCAGAAGGCGAGCGTGCTGGTGAGGCCGGGGACGGTGCGCAGACGTGCGCCGACCTCCGCCCCCTCAGATCGCACGACGGGCCGCGACCTCTGCGTCGGCGCATCGGCACCGGGATAGGCCGGGACGGTGTCGAACACACCGCGCAGATCGTTGGTGCGGTAGCTGATCCCCGCCTGACCGTAGAGATCGAGCCCCGGCAGGGGCGTGAGCGTGACGCCGATCTTCGGCAGGGGTCGCAGGGTCGCGGTCGCGCCGGCATTGGCGGCCGTGTTGCTGTCCAGACGCAAGACATAGCCTTCCAGCCGCACTCCCGCCTTCGTCCGCAGCCAGGGCGACCAGACGATCTCGTTGGACCACCACAGAGCCGTGGAGGTGATGTCGGCCTGGTCCTGCCGCAGAACAGCGACAAGGTTGCGCGCCTCGGTATGGTCCAGCTCCAGATTGACCCGGTCATGGCGGAGCTGCGCCCCGAAGCTGTCGAGGGTGCGCAGGCCCGCATGGTCGGATGCGACAGACGCGCGCCAGCTGCCCCCCAGCACGGTCCGGTTGTCGTATTGCCGGAACTGGTCCCCATGGACCGGATCGATGAACCCGGAGAAGTCGGAATAGAGGTTCAGGCCGTACGAGATGGCGTAGACCTCCACCTGCTGGGTCACCGGGCCGGTCCCCCAGTGCCATTCCCCGGCAAGACTGTAGCGCGAGGTGTGGCCCGTACTGGTCGGGTCGATCGATCCGAAGCGCCCGCCCTCCAGTGAGGGTATGGCGGACATCGGGATCTGGTCGCTGGCCGTCCAGCGGGCGTCATAGGCCTGCAGGGTCACACCGCCGCCCTGCCGGTCATCCCCCACCGTGTACTTCAGCAGACCATTGGGGCGTCGATAATCTCCGGGAACCCGGGAGGGCCCGTCATAGTGCATCCATTCCCCGGCGAGGAGCACCTCACCCGGCCCGGTCCGGACCGATCCGGCGGCAAGCGTGCGGGCATAGGCG
>DAINBM010000507.1:0-1797 GCA_036732965.1 Caulobacteraceae bacterium
TGGTGCGGCGGATCTCCTCGTCCCGGCCGATGACCGGATCGAGCTTGCCGTCCCGGGCGGCCTGGGTCAGGTCACGGGCATAGCGCTTGAGGGCGTCATAGCCCTCCTCGGCATTGGCCGAGTCGGCGGTGCGGCCCTTGCGCAGGGCGGCAATGGCCGTTTCCAGCCCCTTGACCGTGACGCCGGCCCCCTTCAGCGCCTCGGCGGCCGCGGCCCCGTCCCTGGCCAGCGCCACCAGCAGCCGTTCGGTGGTGACGAAGGCATCGCCGCCGGACTTGGAGTCCGTCTCCGCGGCGGCAAACACCCGGGCCGTGGCCGGGGCCATGTAGAGCTGGCCGGAGCCGCCCTCCACCTTGGGCAGCTTGGTCAGCGCCCGGTCGGTGGCCGCCACGGCCTCATCGGCCCGGCCACCGGCGTCGGTGATCAGGCTGCGGGTGAGGCTCGCGCCCTTGGGCCCGTCCCGCTCGTCGAGCAGGACCTTGAGAATGTGCTCGGGCGCGAACTGCTGATGCCCGCTGGCCAGTGCGAGGGACTGGGCGGACTGGATCGCCTGCTTGGCGCGGTCGGAATAGAGATCGATGTTCATGATGTCCCCTTGATCGGCGGAATGTCAGCGGCCCGCCTTGATCAAGCGCAGGTCTCCGACAGGGCTCAGATGGGTGTGGCCATTTGGCAACACAAGGGGGCGCGACACGCTCCCGCATCGCCGCCGCAAATTCAGAAGCCGCCCGGACGGGTCCGGACGGCTTCCAGGGATCTGTCTCTATTCCGCCGGCTCCGGCGCGTCCTCGACGGGGCGCTTGCGCGGCCGACCGCGGGGCCGCTTGACCGCCTCGCCCGCATCTGCCTCGGCGAGGAAGGCAGGGGCCTCGCTGGCCCCACCATCGTCCCCGCGCAGCTGGCGGGTCTCCTCCACCGGCGGTGCCGAGAGCGGCGTGAGCGGCGTCAGCGGAGTCAGGGGCGTCTGGGCCACAGGCGCCCGCGGCGCAAGGGCCGACAGGGGGGTCTGGGGGGCTGCGCTCAGGGGCGTCTGCTGGCTCAGCGGCGTCAAGGGCGTGGATTGCTGCTCGACCACCGCCAGGGGATCGGCGCGTTCGGCCCGAGGTTCGTTGAAGCGGCGCTCGCCCCGGTCCCGGAAACGGTCCTCCCGACGGGGCCGTTCGCCCTCGCCCTCGGCCCGGGGACGGTCGTCCGTGCGGGCCTCGCTGCGCGGCCGATCCTCGTTACGGGGCCGATCCTCGTTACGGGGACGGTCTTCGTTGCGGTTGCGGTCGCGGGGCTCGTACCGGTCGCGGTTGGCGTTGCGGTCCCGGTTCTGGTCGCGGTCCCGGTTCTGGTCGCGATCGCGATTCTGGTCGCGGTTCTGGTCCCGGTCGCGGGACGGGTAGGACGCGTCGCGAGGCGGGCTGTCGCGATAGGACTGTTCGCGATTGCCGTAGTCGCGCCCCTGGCCGGTGTCCTGGGTATCGGACTCGGCCGGGCCCTCGTAGGAGTCGGCGGCATCGGGGTCGGTTTCCTCGTCCACGTCGATGTCGAAACCGGAGGCAAACACGTCCCGGCCGGTGATGTCCGAGGCCGGCCGGGTAGGCTGCAGGACCCGCAGCACCCGGAAATAGTGTTCCGCATGCTGAAGATAGTTCTCGGCCAGCACCCGGTCTCCGGCGGAGGCCGCGTCCCGGGCCAGCTGGCAGTACTTGTCGTACACATGCTGGGCATGGCCGCGGATCTTGACCCCGTCGGGGCCGTTGGAATCGAAGGCGCGGTTGACGTTCTGGCTCGGCTTGCCGCCCCCGCCGC
>DAINBM010000508.1:0-1789 GCA_036732965.1 Caulobacteraceae bacterium
GCGCATGCCCTGGCTTTCCAGCTGGAACACGCCGATGGTCTGGCCCGACGCCAGCAGGGCATAGGTGGCCGCGTCGTCGAGTGGCAGGGCGTCGAGGTCCACCGCCGCGCCACGCTTCAGCAGGTGCTTGTAGGCCCGGTCCACCACGGTGAGGGTCTTGAGGCCGAGGAAGTCGAACTTCACCAGGCCCGCGCTTTCCACCCACTTCATGTTGTACTGGGTCGCCGGCAGTTCCGACCGGGGATCCTGATAGAGGGGCGTCAGCTCGGTCAGGGGCCGGTCCCCGATCACCACACCTGCCGCATGGGTGGAGGCGTTGCGGAACAGCCCTTCGAGGTGAAGCGCCGTCTCCAGCAGCCGGGCGACGCTGTCATCGTCCCGCCGCGCCTCCTTCAGCCGGGGCTCGATCTCGATGGCCTGGGCCAGGGTCACCGGATTGGCCGGATTGCTCGGCACCATCTTGGCCAGCCGGTCGACCATGCCCAGCGGCAGCTGCATCACCCGACCCACGTCCCGCAGGACGGCCCGGGCCTGCAGGGTGCCGAAGGTGATGATCTGGGCCACCCGGTCCACGCCATAGCGCTGCTGGACATAGGAGATCACCTCCTCCCGCCGCTCCTGGCAGAAGTCGATGTCGAAGTCGGGCATGGACACCCGCTCCGGATTCAGGAACCTCTCGAACAGCAGTCCGAACCGCAGGGGATCGAGATTGGTGATGGTGAGCGCCCAGGCCACCAGGGATCCGGCCCCCGAGCCCCGGCCCGGACCGACCGGGATCCCGTGGGACTTGGCCCACTTGATGAAGTCGGCCACGATCAGGAAGTAGCCGGGGAACCCCATCTTGATGATGACGGACAGTTCCCGCTCCAGCCGGGCTTCGTAATCGGCCAGGGGCGCGGCCAGTTCCTGCCCCGCCAGCCGCATCCGCAACCCCTCCCGCGCCTGGTGGGCGAGTTCGTCATCCTCCGTCCGCCCCCCGGCGGTGGGGAAGCGGGGCAGGATGGGGTCGCGCTTGGAGACGAGGAAGGCACACCGGCGGGCGATCTCGAGGGTGTTGTCACAGGCCTCGGGCAGATCGGCAAAGGCCGCGCGCATCTCGGCCGCGCTGCGGAACCGGTGATCCGCCGTCATCCGCCGCCGTTCGTCCTGGCCGAGGAAAGCCCCATCGGCGATGCACAGCAGGGCGTCGTGCGGGCTGTGCATGGCGGCGGTGGAGAAATAGACGTCATTGGTGGCGACCAGGGGCACATCCTGCTCATAGGCCCACGCCACCAGCCCCGGCTCCGCCGCAGCCTCGTCCGGCAGGCCGTGCCGCTGGAGTTCCACATAGAAGCGGTCGCCGAACACCGAACGCATCCGGGCGAGCGCTGCCCCCGCCTCCGCATCCCGGCCGGTGACGAACAGCGGATTCACAGGACCATCCGGCCCGCCGGACAACAGGATCAGACCCTCGTGGCGGGCCGCCACATCCGCCCAGTCCACGGCTGGTTCTGAGTCCATCGACGAGGCCGTATAGGCCCGGGACGACAGGGCCATCAGGTTCAGCCATCCGGTCTCCGACTTGGCGATGAGGACCACGGTCGGTGCCCTCGACCAGCGATCCGATCCCCCCTCCCCGATCCCCGTCACCGGAAGGGCGCAGCCGATGAGCGGCTGGACGCCCTTGTCCTTCAGACCCTGCGAGATCTCGAGAGCCCCGAACAGGTTGGCCCGGTCCGCCAGCCCCAGGGCCGGCATGCCCGCCGCCACCGCCAGAGCGCCCAGATCCCCGGGCTTGATGGCCCCTTCC
>DAINBM010000509.1:0-1788 GCA_036732965.1 Caulobacteraceae bacterium
CTGATCAAGTCGCTGAAGCCGCGCTTCAACGTGCTGCTGCGGGACGACAAGAGCTTTCCGGAGATCCTGATCCGCCGGGACCATGACGCCCCGCAGATCCGCAAGCACCGGGGCGGGCACACCATCAAGGGAGAGTATTTCGGGCCCTTTGCCTCCGCCTGGGCGGTGAACCGGACGCTGAACACCCTGCAGAAGGCCTTCCTGCTGAGGTCCTGCTCCGACAGCGTGTACGAGAGCCGCACCCGGCCCTGCATGCTGCACCAGATCCGACGCTGCAGCGCGCCCTGCGTCGGACTGGTCAGCCTCGACGCCTATGGCGACCTGGTGGAGGAGGCCCACCAGTTCCTGCGGGGCCGCAGCCGTCAGGTGCTGGACCGCCTGTCCGCCGACATGCAGACCGCATCGGACGCGCTGGAGTTCGAGACCGCCGCCCGCCTGCGGGACCGGATCCGGGCCCTGGCCGCCATCACCGCCGAGCAGGTGGTCAATCCGGAGAGCCTGGAGGAGGCCGATGTCTTCGCCCTGCATTCCGAGGGCGGGCAGGCCTGTGTGCAGGTCTTCTTCTTCCGGGCCGGGCAGAACTGGGGGAACCGGGCCTACTTCCCCCGGGTGGACCGGGCGGACGAGGACGGGGAGATCCTCGATGCCTTCCTCGGCCAGTTCTACGACGACAAGCCGACGCCCCGCCTGATCCTCCTGAGCCACGACGTGCCCAACCAGTCCCTGCTGGAGGAGGCCTTCTCCGAAAAGCTGGGTCGCAAGGTGGAGATCGCGATCCCGCAGCGGGGGGAGAAGCGGGAGCTGGTGGCCCATGCCCTCACCAATGCCCGGGAGGCGCTCGGACGGCGAATGGCGGAAGGCTCGGCCCAGGGCAAGCTGCTGGCCGGTGTCGCCGAGACCTTCGGCCTCGATGCGCCGCCAGAGCGGATCGAGGTCTATGACAACAGCCACATCCAGGGCACGAACGCCGTCGGCGGCATGGTCGTGGCCGGGCCCGAGGGCCTGCAGAAGGGCCAGTACCGCAAGTTCAACATCAAGGGGACGGACCTCACCCCCGGTGACGACTACGGCATGATGCGGGAGGTGCTGCGCCGCCGTTTCTCCCGTCTGGTGAAGGAGGAGGAGGCCGGGGACAGCAGCGCCCGTCCGGACCTGATCCTGATCGACGGCGGGCAGGGGCAGCTGGACGCCGTGCTCGAGGTCGCCGCGGAGCTCGGCGTGGACGACATCCCGATCGTCGGCGTGGCCAAGGGGCCGGAGCGGGACGCGGGCATGGAGCACTTCTTCCTGCCGGGGCGGGCGCCCTTCATGCTCGATCACAAGTCCCCGGTGCTCTACTATCTGCAGCGCCTGCGGGACGAGGCCCACCGCTTCGCCATCGGGGCCCATCGGACCCGGCGCAGCGCGGCCATGGTCAAGAGCCCGCTGGACGAGATCGACGGGGTCGGACCTGCCCGGAAGCGGGCCCTGCTGCATGCCTTCGGCTCCGCCCGGGGGGTGGAGCGGGCGAGTGTCGCGGACCTGATGAAGGTCGACGGTGTATCCTTGCCCCTGGCCGAACGGATCCACGGCTTCTTCCGCAAGTCCGGCGGCTGAGCGGGAGGCTCAGCCCCTGCGCGCCGCCCAGTTCGCCCGGAACAGCCGGCGCACATTGCCGCCCAGCAGCCCGACCACATTGTCCTCGCCATAGCCTCGGCGCAGCAGCTCCGACACCAGCAGCGGCATTTGGCGGTAGTTTGACAGGGTCGGGCGGTAGTTTCCGTCCATGTCCGTCCCCAGCGCCACGTG
>DAINBM010000510.1:0-1788 GCA_036732965.1 Caulobacteraceae bacterium
CGGGGCGGGGGGCGTCTCCAGCATCCGGCGCGCCCAGAACAGCAGCAGGTTCAGGGGCACGCTGACGAAGGTCACCTGCAGGTACCAGTCCGCCGGGCTCATGTAATAGGCCGCCCGGGGCCAGAGCGTCGTATCGACCAGGGCGCACAGCACGCTCATGGGCGCGGCGAGGAGCGCGGCCATCAGGCTGACCAGCAGCCAGCCCGGCCAGCCCGCCCGGGGGCGCATCCGGATCACCCGCCGAAGGCCCGTGCCATAGACCAGGACACCGATGGCGAACATCCCCGCCCAGTAGGCGACCCGCAACCAGACAGGGCCGAACAGGAAGGTGCCGAAGGGACCGATGACGCCGACGAACGCGCCCACGATCAGGGCTGCCGCGATGTCGCGACCCCAGTCCCGTCCCCGTCCCAGCCAGTTTCGCGCACCCATGGCCCGTTTATAGCCCAGTCCCCGGCCCGGGCGGGAGCCGCCTTGGTGAAAATGAGCGGAAAACCCGGCTGTGCCCCGTCGCCGGACCGCGGACCCGTTCGCCCGTTCGCGAAATCCGGTCTTCCAACGCCCGCCGGATGTTCGCATTCCTGGAACCTCGCCAGACTTCGGAGCTTCCATGTCCAGATGCATCCCGGCGTTCGCCGCTGTCGCCGCCCTCGCCCTCACTTTGTCCGTGACCGGGACCGCCTCCTCCGCCCCCGCTGCCGATCCGGTGCCCGCCGCCGCCGCCGCCCTTCCGGCGTTTCCCGGGGTCGGCTTTCAGTATCTGCAGATTCCGGACGGGTCCGGCCCACCGGTGGAGGTGGGCGTCTGGTACCCCGCCGCGGCGGACGCGCCGCTCGTTCCCTCCCGTGCCGGGACCTATGTGCTGAAGCTGGCCCTCGACGCCCCCGTGCGGGGCGAGCACCTGCCCCTGGTGGTCATGTCCCACGGCAATGGCGGCGAATTCTCCGGCCATTGGGACACCGCGGTGGCGCTGGCGCGGGCCGGCTTCGTCGTCGCCGCCCTCACCCACCCCGGCGACAACTGGCGCGACCAGAGCCGGGCGGTGCACCTTCCCGACCGCCCGCTGCAATTGAAGCATCTCCTCGACTACATGACGGACAGCTGGCCGGGCCGGGCCGCCATCGACCCTGCCCGGATCGGGGCCTTCGGCTTTTCCGCCGGGGGCTTCACCGTGCTGGCCCTCGCCGGGGGTGAGCCGGACCTGGCCAGGATCCCGCCGCACTGCGCCGACCACCCCGACTATTATGACTGCGCCCTGATCCGCCGCTTTCCAGGCGCTGCGGAGTCCATCGCCAGGGCCAGGCCCGTCTGGACCCATGATGCCCGCATCCGCGCCGTGGTCTCCGCCGCCCCGGCCGTGGGCTTCGCCTTCGGCAAGGACGGACTGAAGGGTGTGACGGTACCGGTCCAGCTGTGGCGGGCGGAGAACGACCACATCCTGCCCCAGCCCCTCTACGCCCAGTCGGTGCATGACGACCTGCCCACGGCACCCGACTATCACGTGGTGTCCGGCGCCGATCATTTCGACTTCCTGGTCCCGTGCAGCGACGTGCTGCGGAAGAGCGCCGCCTTCATTTGCCAGAGCCCGCCGGGCTTCGACCGGGTCGCCTTCCACGAGGCCTTCAACCGCGAGGTGGTGGCCTTCTTCGGGCGAACGCTTGGGAGGTGACAGCGTCCTTCGAGACGGGCCTTCGACCCTCCTCAGGATGACGCAGGTTTTGCAGCACTCGTCATGGTGAGGAGCCCTGAAAGGGCGTCTCGAACCACGCGCCCCCGTCACCGCGTTCT
>DAINBM010000511.1:0-1780 GCA_036732965.1 Caulobacteraceae bacterium
GTCGCCTCGGCCTCGGCATTGCGCTCGGCGTTGGAGCCCCAGATGACGATGTCCGACCCCGCCTGGGCCAGCCCCTCCGCCATGCCGAGGCCGATGCCGCGGTTGCCGCCGGTGACCAGCGACACCTTGCCGGAGAGATCAAAGGGCTTGAACGTCATGGGAGCTTCCTCGCGAGATGTGTTACCCGACAGTCTCGACCGCTGCCCATGCGGAAGGCAAGCCCGGCATCACCGATCGCGGTATTTTCGGCGATAGCGCTCCACCCGTCCCCGATGACCGATGAAGGCCGTGCCGATGCCGCTGGTCAGGCTGACCACGATGGACCCCAGCAGGGCTGACCGGAAATCCGCCAGATGGAAGCCCGGCAACACGAGGCTGACCCCGTAGAACAGGGCCGCATTGATGAGGAAGATGAACAATCCCAGGGTGATGATGGTGAAAGGCAGGGTCAGCAGGATCACCACAGGGCGGATCACGGCATTGACCAGGGCCAGCACCAGGGCAGCCAGGACCAGGGATGTCCCGTCGGTGAAGGACACGCCGGGAACCAGTCTCGAGGCGATGTAGAGGCCGAGCCCCACCAGCGCCATGCGCAACAGCACACCCGTCATCGGACCCGCCCTTCCTCAACCATCCGTCGGAGGAGAGCTTTGCCCGTTCCCCCGTCGGTGGCAACCCTGTCCGTTTCCGCCACGGCACCCCTTCATCCCCGCCGCCGGGCGGGCTATGGGTGACAGATCATGGCCACCAAGCCCGAATCCCCCACCGAGCCGTTCAAGCGCGCCCTGGCCCACGCCGCCCGGAGTCTGGCCGAAACGCCGGACCTCGAGGTCGTGTTCTCCGGGGACGGACCGTCCCTGGTGGGCAATCGCGCCACCCTGCCCCACCCGCCCAGGGACCTTTCGGACCGGGAGGCCTCGCGGCTGCGGGGCATGGCCGACCAGATGGCCCTGCGGCTCGCCCATCACGACGGGGCCACCCACGCGAAGCTGCGCCCCGTGGACCCCGCCGGCGCCGCCGCCTTCGAGGCCATCGAGCAGGCGCGGATCGAGGCCATCGGCGCCAATGCCCTGGGCGGCGTCCGGGCCAATCTGACGGTGCTGCTGGAAGGCCAGGTGGAACGCAAGGGTCTGGCCCGCATGGTGGATCGCACGGCGGTGCCCCTGCCCGACGTGCTGGCCCTGCTGGTGCGCGAACGGCTGACGGGAGATGCCCCGCCGGCGGGTGCCCGGGCCATGGTGGACCTGGTCCGCGCCGAGATCGAACAGAAGGCCGGCGGCGACCTCGATCGTCTGACCGCCGCCATCGACGACCAGAATGCCTTCGCCCGCATCGCCCGGACCATCCTGTCCGACCTCGACCTGGGCGACGACACCGGCGACCCGACGGAAGCGTCCGAGGACGAGGCCCCGGAGTCCGAAGCCGAGCCGGAACCCGCCGACAGCGATGACGGTGAGGGCGACAGCCAGGAGAGCGACGGCTCCTCCAGCGCCGAGACCGACCCCTCGGACAGCCAGACCGACAGCGGCGAGGACCAGTCGGTCCAGCTGGAGGATTCCGACGAGAGCGACACCACCGACGAGGCCCCGGACCTGGGCGACGGCATGCAGCCCTCGCGGCCCGATTTCAAGGATCGCGGGGCGGTGGAGCCGGCCTACAAGGTCTGGTCCACCAAGGACGACGAGGTGGTCCCGGCGGAGGAGCTGTGCGACGCCGAGGAGCTCGCCCGCCTGCGCGCCTATCTCGACCAGCAGATCCAGCAGTTCTCCAGCGTGGTCTC
>DAINBM010000512.1:0-1761 GCA_036732965.1 Caulobacteraceae bacterium
AAGCCGCCCTGAAGGAGGCCCCGATCGACGCCACCGTCGGCATCGGCCACACCCGCTGGGCCACCCATGGCGCGCCCAGCGAGCGCAACGCCCATCCCCAGATCGCCGGCCGGGTCGCCGTCGTGCACAACGGCATCATCGAGAACTTCGCCGAGCTGAAGCGGGACCTGATCGCCGCCGGGCGGAGCTTCACCAGCGACACCGATACCGAGGTGGTCGCCCACCTGATCGATCAGGGGCTGGAGGACGGCCTCGCCCCGCTGGCCGCGTTCAAGCGGGCGCTCGACCGGCTCGAGGGGGCCTATGCCCTGGCCGTGCTGGTGGATGGCGAGGACCGGCTGGTGATGGGGGCCCGCCGGGGCAGCCCGCTGGTGGTGGGCTATGGCGAGGGCGAGATGTTCATCGGCTCCGACGCCCTGGCGGTGGGCCCCTTCACCCAGCGCATCGCCTATCTGAACGAGGGCGACTATGTGGCCATCGACGACCACGCCGCGCACATCTTCAACGACAAGGGCCAGGCCGTCAGCCGCACGGTGCACCAGGTCAGCGCCTCCGCCGCTCTGGTGGAAAAGGGAGCCTACCGGCACTTCATGGAGAAGGAGATCCATGAACAGCCGGACGCCTGCCAGCACACCCTGTCGGCCTATCTGGATCCGATCCACGGCCGCGCCCGGGTGCCGACCCACGAGACCCTGCCGCCGCTCGACTTCGCCCAGGTCACAAGGATCCAGATCCTGGCCTGCGGCACCGCCTTCTACGCGGCCCTGACCGCCAAGTACCTGTTCGAGCAGTATGCGGACCTGCCCATGGACGTGGAGGTGGCGTCGGAGTTCCGCTACCGCACCCCCGCCATCACCCCGGGCACCCTGTGCCTCGCCGTCTCCCAGTCCGGCGAGACCGCCGACACCCTGGCCGCCCTGCGCTGGTGCAAGTCGAAGGGCCTCGCCACCGCCGCCCTGGTGAACAACCATGAGAGCACCATGGCCCGGGAAGCGGACCGGATGTGGCCGACCCATGCGGGGCCGGAGATCGGGGTGGCCTCCACCAAGGCCTTCACCGCCCAGGTCTGCGCCCTGACGGCGCTCGCCATCGCTGCCGCCGCTCAGCGGGGCCGGATCGACGCCGCCGAGGAGGCGCGGCTGGTCCAGGTGCTGATGGAGGCCCCGCGCACGATCCTGAAGGCCATGGACGTGGAGACCGACATCAAGGCGCTGGCCTACGAGCTCTCCAAGGCCTCGGACGTCCTCTATCTGGGACGCGGTCCGTCCTATCCGCTGGCCCTGGAAGGCGCGTTGAAGCTGAAGGAAATCAGCTACATCCATGCGGAAGGTTATGCGGCCGGAGAGCTGAAGCACGGCCCCATCGCCCTGGTGGACGAGGCCACACCGATCATCGTCATCGCCCCCTCCGACGGCCTGTTCGACAAGACCATGTCGAACCTGCAGGAGGTCCGGGCCCGGGGGGCCCCGGTGGTGCTGATCGCCGATGCCGATGGTGCCGCCCGCGCCCCCGCCGGCATCCGCGTGCTGCTGGCCCCGGTCTGCGACCCGCTGATCGCGCCGCTGGCCTTTGCCACCTCCATCCAGCTGCTCGCCTATCACGTGGCCGTCCAGAAGGGCACGGACGTGGACCAGCCGCGCAATCTGGCCAAGTCCGTCACCGTCGAATAAGTCGAAGCTCTGCCCTGGACGGGTCCATACCCCGGGGCGAAGGAAGGATCATGTGATGAAGCGCGTTCGCAAGGCCATCTTCCCCGTGGCG
>DAINBM010000513.1:0-1748 GCA_036732965.1 Caulobacteraceae bacterium
AAGGGCGACCAGATCCGGGACTGGCTGCACGTGGAGGACCACGCCCGGGCGCTGCAGGTCGTGTTCGAGCGGGGAACGCCGGGTCGCACCTACAATGTCGGCGGGCTCAACGAGCGGACCAACCTGTCCGTGGTCCAGGCCATCTGCGCCACCCTCGACCGACTGCGGCCGCGGGCCGCGGGGCCCTATGCCGACCTCATCACCTTTGTGGCGGACCGTCCGGGGCATGACCAGCGCTACGCCATCGACGCGTCGCGGATCCGGGACGAGCTGGGCTGGACCCCGCAGGAGACGTTCGAGACCGGGCTCGAGAAGACCGTGCAGTGGTACCTCGACAACGAGGCCTGGTGGCGCGCCATCCAGGCGCGGCGCTATTCGGGCGAGCGGCTCGGGCTGGCGAGCAAGGGCGCGTGAGCATGATCCGTCCGATCCTGATCACCGGCGGCGATGGCCAGCTGGGCACGTCCCTGTGCGGCCTGCCGGTCCCGGATGGGTACGAACTGGTGGCACCGGGCCTCGACGTGCTGGACTTCACCCGGCCGGAGACGATTGACGCGGTTCTGGCGTCCCGGCCGTGGGCCGCGGTCATCAACGGGGCGGCCCATACCGCCGTGGACCGGGCGGAGAGCGAGCCGGCACTTGCCTGGACGATCAATGCCGCGGCCCCGGCCCGGATCGCTCAGCTGTGCGCCGCCGCCGACATTCCGATGGTCCAGGTCTCCACCGACTATGTCTATCCGGGGGACAAGGACGGGGTCTATTCCGAGGACGATGCCGTGGGGCCCCTGGGCGTCTACGGCGCGTCGAAGGCGGCGGGTGAGTGGGCGGTCCGCGCGGCGGTTCCGCGGCACGTGATTGCGCGCACCTCCTGGGTCGTGAGCCCGTTCGGGGCCAACTTCATCAAGACCATGCTGCGGCTCGGCGCGGAACGCCCGGAGCTTCGGGTGGTGGATGACCAGTGGGGGGCACCCACCTCGGCCCAGGACCTGGCCGCGGCGCTGCTTCAGATCACCCGCCGGCTGATCGAGGGGCCGGATGCGCCCACCGGTGTCTTCCACGTGGTCAATCGCGGCGAGACGACCTGGCGGCGGGTGGCCGAGGCCGTGTTCGAGCGGGCGGCCGGTCACGGTCGCAAGGTCCCATCGGTCATTCCCATCGCGACCTCCGAATATCCCACGCCGGCCCGTCGCCCCCTGAACTCCCGGCTGTCGACGGCGCGCCTGGAGGAGGCCTATGGCATCGTCCTGCCCGAGTGGCGTGATGGTGTGGACCGGATCGTGGACCAGTTGCTGCAAGCGGAGACATCAGTCTGATGAAGGGTATCATCCTGGCCGGGGGCTCGGGCACGCGCCTGCACCCGGCGACGCTGGCGGTGAACAAGCAGCTGCTGCCGGTCTACGACAAGCCGATGATCTATTATCCGCTGTCGGTGCTGATGCTGGCGAAGATCCGCGAGGTGCTGATCATCTCCGCGCCGGAATATCTGGACAACTATGTCCGGCTGTTCGGCGATGGCTCGCAGCTCGGCATGACCATCTCCTACAAGGTGCAGCCGAAGCCCGAGGGGCTGGCCCAGGCCTTCACCATCGGCGCCGACTTCATCGGCGACGACGCGGTGTCCCTGGTGCTGGGGGACAACATCTTCTTCGGGGCGGGGCTCGACGATCTGCTGCGCTCGGCAACGGCGCGGGAGAGGGGTGCGACCGTCTACGCCTATCGCGTCGACGACGCGCGCAGTTACGGGGTTG
>DAINBM010000514.1:0-1739 GCA_036732965.1 Caulobacteraceae bacterium
CGTGGCGGGTCCCGTGGCCGGGGTCTGCCGCTCTCCCGGCAGCCGGGAGGCAAAGCGCGCCACGCTGATCGCCTTGTTCATGCCGATCACGCTGTCATAGTCGGCGCAGGCACCCGCATCCGTCTGGAAGGCCGTGCCGCCGGGCAGGACCTGGGCGTCGGCGGTGGGCACATGGGTGTGGGTGCCGATCACGAGGCTCGCCCGCCCGTCGCAGAAGTGGCCCATGGCCATCTTCTCCGAGGTGGCCTCGCAGTGCATGTCGACGATCACTGCATCGAAGGCGATGCCCAGGGGGGCCTCGTCCAGGGCCTTGTCCACGGCGGAGAACGGGTCGTCCAGGGCATCCATGTGCACCCGGCCGAGCACCGAGATCACCAGCACCCGCCCGCCGCCGGGGGTGTCATAGGCATAGGCCCCGCGCCCCGGGGCCCTGGACAGGCGCGGATAGTTCAGGGGGCGCAGGAGCCGCGGTTCCCGCTCGATATAGGTCAGGGCCTCCCGCTGGTCCCAGCTGTGGTTGCCCAGGGTCAGGCAGTCCGCGCCCGCGTCGAACAGGTCCACGGCGGTCTTCTCGGTGATGCCGAAGCCCGCGGCGGCGTTCTCGGCATTGATGCAGACGAAGTCGAGGGCGAGGCGGCGCTTCAACCCGGGGAGGTGGGTGGACAGCGCGTCCCGCCCGGGCTTGCCGATCACGTCGCCGAAAAATGCCAGCCGCATGGGCGTCCTTACTGCTCAGAGGATGCGGCTCTATACCCTTCTTCCGTCAGAACGCCATCCAGTCGCTGGTCGTGGTCGTCCATGGGCAGGCGGGGGCAGGCCTGTCCGGCATAGGCCAGCCCGATCACCGTGACCGGGGCCGACGCCCGCAGCGCCGCCAGGGTGCGGTCATAATAGCCGCCCCCCTGTCCGATCCGCCCGCCGAACCGGTCGAAGCCCAGCAGCGGGGCGAAGGCCACATCGGGGACGAGGTCGGGCTGCGTCGGCGGCGGGGCGGGGATTCCCGCGGCGTCGGGAACCAGCGCCCCTCCGGGCACGGACGGCCGGAAGACCAGGGGCCGGTCCTTCGCCACCGCCACCGGCAGCACGATCCTGGCCCCCCGGGCGGCCAGTGCGTCGGCCAACGGGGCCGGATCGATCTCGACGGCATCGGCGAGGTAGACGGACACGACCTGCCCGGCCCAGTCGGCTACAGGCAGGTCCGCCGTCCAGCGGACAAGGGCCTGCGACGCCGCAGGCCGGTCGGCCGCCAGACCCCGGCGCCGGGTCCGCAGCATCCTGCGCAGGGCCGCCTTGTCCCCCGGCGGGGAGATGTATCCGGCATCAGGAGGGAAGGGTGGCGGCGCCATGAGAACCGTGAAGGTGTTTCAATCCACTCAGACCTGGCATACCAGGTGGGCGCCGTTTCACGAGGTCCACGAACCCCGCGAGGGACAGCTCCCTATAGAGAAGATTACGGTCCCTGGGATATGAGACCTCCGACGTGAGCCACAGCAGGACCCGCCACTGTCCAACCTAAGGCCGCGGCCGCTGCGGCGCAAGGCGAACCGGTGCCGTGTCCTTCACACCTTCGGCACATAGATCCCGCCCTCGATCACCGGCGGGGGCGGCGGACCGTCCGTCAGGGCCGCATAGATGGCCGGGGCCGGGGTCGAGGCGATGGGAAGGAGCAGGGCGCTGATCACGGCATTCAGTCCGAGATAGATCACCGCCGAGGGCGTGAAGTAGCTCGCGGCGCTGGC
>DAINBM010000515.1:0-1736 GCA_036732965.1 Caulobacteraceae bacterium
TCGGCGTGCGTCCGGGTTCGGTCACCGCACTCGGGCTGGTGAATGATCCGGACCATGCGGTGCGCTTCGTCCTCGACGCCGCCCTGATGGCCCATGACAGCGTGAACTTCCACCCTCTGACCAATGACGCCACGACCAACCTGTCCCGGGACGCCTTCCTGAAATTCCTTCAGGTTCTGGGGCGGGAGGCGGTGATGGTCGACTTCGCCGGTCTGGCGGCGGCCGCGGCGTCCTGAAATCCCGGACAAGGTTGTTGGAATCCGATTGAAGCGCCGGGCCATCGGGGCCATCTAGGGGTCGATGGGTACAGCTGCCGCGCGGGTCCGTGCGGCCCGGACAAGAGGTGAGATGCGATGTTCGGAAACCTGATCGGCAAGGGCAAGGCCGGCGCGGGTGCCTCCGCCGACGGCCTGATCAAGGAGGCGACTGACGCCAGCTTCATGGCCGACGTGGTCGAGGCCTCCCGGCAGCAGCCGGTGCTGGTGGACTTCTGGGCCCCCTGGTGCGGGCCCTGCCGCCAGCTCACCCCGCTGCTCGAGAAGGTGGTCACCGCGTCCAAGGGGGCGGTGAAGCTGGTGAAGATCAATGTGGACGAGAATCCCGGCTATGCCGGCCAGCTCCGCGTCCAGTCCATCCCGGCGGTGTTCGCCTTCAAGGACGGCCAGCCGGTCGACGGCTTCATGGGGGCCCTGCCGGAGAGCCAGCTGAAGGCCTTCATCGACCGCCTGGTGGGGGATGCCGGGGGCCCGTCCGCCGATGTGGAGGCCCTGCTGGCACAGGCTGCGGAGTCCCTGTCCCTGGGGGATGTGGGCGGCGCGGCCCAGGCCTATGCGCAGATCCTGGCCCTGGAGCCTGAGAACCTGAAGGCCCTGGCCGGTCTCGCCCGCTGCTACCTGGCCAATGGTGATGCCGAGCGGGCGACGGAGGTGCTGGAGATGGCCCCGGCGGGTGCCAGCGATCCCGAGCTGACGGCCGTGCGTGCGGCCCTGGCCCTGGCGGCCAAGGGCGGGGCGGAGACCGCGGCACTGGAGCGGCGGCTGCAGGCCGATCCCAACGATCACCAGGCCCGCTTCGAGCTGGCCCAGGCCCGGGCGGCCCAGGGCGACCTTGCCGCGGCGTCCGATCATCTGCTGCAGATCATCGGCACGGACCGGACCTGGAACGACGATGCGGCGCGCAAGGAGCTCCTGACCGTGTTCGAGGCCGCGGGCCTGTCGTCGGACATTGCCAAGGCCGGGCGGCGGCGCCTGTCCGCCATCCTGTTCTCCTGAACGCGGCGGCGGGCGATCCCATGCGAGCGAGCGATCTGCCCCAGGTGATCCCGGTGTTCCCGCTGGACGGTGTCCTGCTGCTTCCGGACGGGACCCTGCCCCTCAACGTGTTCGAGCCGCGCTATCTGAACATGATCGACGACGCCATGGCGGGCGACCGGACCATCGGCATCATCCAGAGCCGCAGCGGCGGGGATCGCCAGACCCCCCGGCTGATGCAGGTGGGCTGCGTCGGTCGGATCACCAGCTTCACGGAGACCCCGGACGGTCGCTACCTCATCACCCTGACCGGCCTGTGTCGTTTCACGGTGCGGGCGGAGCTCGACCTGCCGACCCCCTACCGGCAGGTTCGCGCGGACTATGCCCTGTGGCTGGACGATCTGCAGGCGGCCGACGAGCCGGGCCCGGCCGACCGCGAGGCCCTGTTCGGGGCCCTCAAGTCCTATCTCGACCACCGGGACCTGG
>DAINBM010000516.1:0-1730 GCA_036732965.1 Caulobacteraceae bacterium
GCAAGGCGGCGGTCCGCTTCAATCCGCAGTACCAGCCGTCGAAGACGCCGGGTGCATCCGGTGCAAAGCCGGCTCCGGCACCCGCGGCTGCGCCATAGGTCGACCGGAAGCTTGGGAATGTTCGCAAGGCGGTGTCTGTCGTTGTCGCGCATTTCCCTCTTCGTTTGAGGTCACGGAAAAATCTTCGCCTTTCCGGTGTCTGACTTTCGCGTCGAGGGACGCGCATGATGTACATGTATGGGGACGCAAACGGGGTCGATTCCGGTGGCCGAACCGTTCAGCGCAGAGGGTCGGGCCCGCGTCCGGTCGCGTGTCGGACGCCCAAGACCGGCACATGGCCCATGTGTCGACATGATTGAAGCCTAGCCAGAGGTGACAGGTGCCCGCTCGCTCAGTGTTCCTGATGATTGGCCGGACCCGCCGGTCGACAGCGGATGGCCTCGGCGGCGCGCCTTTTCGTCCGGCCTCGATCCTGCAAGGGGCGAACCGGCCAGGGCAGGTGAGCCCATGAGCTTGGGACGTGACGCTGAAACGACAGGCCGCTTCAATCCGATGGACACGGTCCTCGCCCGCCAGGTGGGGCTCGACGGTCTGCGTCATGGCCCGGCGGCCTCGGCGCTGGTAAT
The DNA here is from genome assembly GCA_036732965.1 of Caulobacteraceae bacterium. Lineage (GTDB taxonomy): Bacteria > Pseudomonadota > Alphaproteobacteria > Caulobacterales > Caulobacteraceae > CAIMFV01. The sequence goes on from DAINBM010000516.1 coordinate 627, forward strand.
GGGCGTCGATGGATCCTTGCAGGCCGGGAGCGGCCCCCCAGCAAACCCGGCCGATCCCCATACGGCCGCGGGCGAAACTGTCCTGACCGCGGGGGCCGCGCGTATCAGCGGATCCCGGGCAAAGCGGGGCCTTGACCTTGGTGGTGCCCTGCTGGGCCTCGCGTTCCTCGCTCCCTTGCTGGTGCTGCTGGGGGTGATCATCCGCCTCGAGACCCCGGGCCCGGCGTTGTTCAAGCAGCGCCGAACCGGTCGGGGCGGGCGGACCTTCACCATCTACAAGTTCCGCACCATGCGGGTGATCGAGGACGGGGCCGAGATCGTCCAGGCCTCGGAAAACGACCAGCGAACCACGCGCCTCGGCCGGTTCCTCCGTCGCTCCAGCATCGACGAACTGCCGCAACTGCTGAACGTGCTGCGGGGCGAGATGTCCCTGATCGGCCCCCGGCCTCATGCCCTGGCCCACGACGCCTATTACGGGGCCCGGGTTCAGGGATACGAGGCTCGGTTTCTGGTACGTCCCGGACTGAGCGGCCTGGCGCAGGTGAAGGGCTGCCGCGGGGCCACCCCGGAGACGGAAATGATGGCGGACCGGGTCCGCTGGGATCTGACCTACATCGAGACCTGGAGCCTGGCACTGGAGGCCCGGATCTTCCTCGACACGATCCGGATGTTCTTCTTCCACCCGACGCCCTACTGAGTGGCCAGTAATAGTTAACGCCGGCACAAGTGTTAACGATCTTCGATGCGAAATCCGCTGTTCCTGGGTGCCGATCCCTCGGCCTTGATCCGTCGACTTCAGTCACCATTCGCACAATTTCTGACCATCTGCTGGGTGCCGGGGGCGGAGGTTTGGCTTTCAGCGTGTGTTGATTAAGCGAGAGCCATGGTAACTATGGCCTGGCTCGGCTATAGATGTCCGGAGCCGCCCGTCGCCCGCGGGAATTTCAGGATGAGTTCATGACGTCGAAGGGGTCTCAAGGGGTCGGCATCGCGGTCGCAGTATCGCTGGGCTGCGCTGCGGCAGGTGCCGCACCGGTCGCGCGGGCTCAGGATGACCCGGGCCAGACGCCCGGCCTTGCCGGTCTGCCGGCGCTTCAGGGTCTG
>DAINBM010000517.1:0-1712 GCA_036732965.1 Caulobacteraceae bacterium
CCGCGCCATGGGCAAGAAGAAGAAGGAGGAGATGGACTTCCAGAAGGCCCGGTTCGTGGCGGGCGCCTCGGACAAGGGGGTCGATCCGGGCCAGGCGGACGTCATCTTCGAACTGGTGGCCAAGTTCGCGGGCTACGGCTTCAACAAGAGCCACGCCGCAGCCTATGCCATGATCGCCTACCAGACCGGCTGGCTGAAGGCGAACCGGCCGGTGGAATTCTTCGCCGCCTCCATGAGCCTCGATCTGTCCAACACGGACAAGCTGGCGGTCTTCTACCAGGACGCCAAACGGTTCGGGGTGAAGATCCTGCCACCGGACATCAACCGGTCCGGCGCGGATTTCGAGGTGGAGGACGGGGCCGTCCTCTATGCCATGGGCGCCGTGCGCAATGTCGGCTTCGAGGCCATGCGTCACGTGGAGCAGATTCGGCGGACCGGCGGGCCCTTCACGGACCTGTTCGACTTCGTCGAACGGATCGATCCGCGGCTGGTGAACAAGCGGGCGCTGGAGAGCCTCGCCCGGGCCGGTGCGTTCGATCGGCTGCATCCGAACCGAGCCCAGATCCTCGGATCTGCGGACCTCTTGATGGCTCATGCCCAGAGCCTCAGCGCCGACCGGGCCGCGGCCCAGGAAAGCCTGTTCGCCGACGCCTCCGTCGCCCGGCCGCGCCTGCCGTCGGTGGAGCCCTGGACCGGACCGGAGCAACTGGACGAGGAGCTCTCGGCGGTGGGCTTCTATCTGACCGGACATCCGCTGGAGGACATGGCCGAGGTCATGCGCCGAAAGCGGGTGGTGCTGATGGCCGAAGCCCAGGAACGGGCCGAGGCGGGGGAGGCGGCCTTCCGCATGGCGGGCATCATCCGCCGCAAGCAGGAGCGCCCGTCCCAGTCCGGGGAGAAGTTCGCCTATGTCACCCTGTCCGACCCCACCGGGGAGTTCGAGGTGATGTTCATGCCCGAGGCCCTGCGCACCTATCGCGACATGCTGGAGCCCGGCCGCGCGGTGATGATCAAGGTCCGTGCCCGGGCTCGGGAGGGGGAGATCCGCTTCATGGGGGACGAGGCGGAACTGATGGACAAGGTGGTGCAGGCCTCCCTGTCGGGCCTGCGGATCCACGTCGTGCCCGATCCCGCCGTTCTGAGCATCGTCCGCCGGCGGCTGGAGGCCGGACGCTCGGACCGCGGCGGGGAAATGGTGCTGGTGGCCGCCCTCGGGCAGGGGCGGGAGGTGGAGCTGAAACTGCCGGGCCGTTATGCGATGGACGCCAGTCTCCGCGGTGCCCTGAAGTCCGCCCAGGGTGTGACCTATCTGGAGGATGTCTGACGTCCGGATGGGCCCTGATATCGGATGGCTCCTGGCACCGTCCCGGAATGCCGGAATGCCGGAATGCCGGAAAACCGAGACACCGAGACACCCGAACACCGGACAAGCCGGACTGCGGAACGGTCGGTCAGCAGCCCTGCGGGACAGCGACACGGCCGGACGCGGGAAGGGTCGGCGTCTTGTCCTCGAAAGTGGTGGCATCCGACCGGACGGGGTGTGGCGTTCGGGGGGCAGGCCCGGGAGACCACAGGCCCTGGCGGAGGCGCCCTGCATTCCGGCTTGATTTCCCGCGGCTTTCAGCCTAGGAACCGCCGCATCCCACACGCAGACGTTCGGCGGGTAACGGGCCTTGCCCCGTCGACCTTCCGTTCCGGTGCCGGAACACAGC
>DAINBM010000518.1:0-1693 GCA_036732965.1 Caulobacteraceae bacterium
CCGCCAGTACGCTGCCGAACTGCAGGAGCGAGCGGACCCGCTCCCCCGCGCCTTCGGCCTGCTCCCAGCGATAGCGGTTCACGGCGAGGGTCAGGGTGCGACCGTTCGGCTCGAACCGGACATCCCCGACCCGCACCACCGCATCCTGCAGCGCCGCCGAGAGGATCGTGAGATCCTCCGCATCCTGCGCGAGCAGGCGCAGGGGTCGGGACGGTGCTGCGCCGGTGGACATCAGGCCGCGTCCTCCTCGCCCTTCAGACGCCGGATGTTGGCACCGCAGTTGGACAGTTTCTCCTCCAGGCGTTCGAAGCCCCGATCGAGGTGATAGACCCGGTGCACGACGGTCTCGCCCCGCGCCGCCAGACCGGCGATCACCAGGCTGACCGAGGCCCGCAGGTCGGTGGCCATGACCTGGGCGCCGTTCAGCGACTCCACGCCGCGGACCCGGGCCTCGCCGCCATGGACACTGATCTCGGCCCCCAGACGGGCCAGTTCCGGCACGTGCATGAAGCGGTTCTCGAACACGGTCTCGCGGATCACGCTCTCGCCGGAGGCCAGGGTCATCAAGGCCATGAACTGGGCCTGAAGGTCGGTGGCAAAACCCGGATAGGGATCGGTGACCACATCGACGGAGCGCAGACGCTCAGGACCGCGGCGGATCTGGACGCCGTCCTCGATCGGCGTGACCTCGACGCCGGCCTCCGTCAGCTTGGAGAGCAAGGCCCCGATATGCTCGGCCCGGCAGTTGGTCAGCCGGACGCAGCCGCCGGTGACGGCGGCGGCCACCGCATAGGTGCCGGCCTCGATCCGGTCCGGCACCACCGCATGGTCCCCGCCTTCCAGGCGATCAACACCGGTGATGCGGAGCGTGGAGGTTCCCGCCCCCTCGATCTTGGCCCCCATCCTGTTCAGGCAGTTGGCCAGGTCCTCGATCTCCGGCTCCTGCGCGGCATTCAGAAGGGTCGTCTCGCCGCGGGCCAGGACAGCGGCGAGCAGCGTGTGCTCCGTTGCCCCCACCGACACGAACGGGAACTCGATCCGGGCCCCCTTCAGACCCCGGGGGGCCTGGGCGTAGACATAGCCTTCGTTGAGATCGATGTGCGCCCCCAGCGCCTCCAGCGCCTTGAGGTGCAGGTCCACCGGCCGCGCGCCGATGGAGCATCCGCCCGGCAGGCTGACCTTGGCATGGCCCGTGCGCGCGATCAGCGGGCCCAGCACGTTGAAGGACGCCCGCATCTGCCGGACCAGGTCATAGCTGGCGAAGGCCGAGACGATCTCGGGGGTGTGCAGCACGGTTTCCGGCCCGTCGGGGCCATCCTGCTCCGTGACTTCGGTCCCCAGCCGCCGCAGAAGCCGGGCCAGGAAGCGGGTATCCGCGAGCCGGGGCATGTTGGTCAGCCGCAACGGCGCGTCCGTCAGGAGGCTGGCTGCCATCAGCTTGATGGCGGAATTCTTGGCGCCGCTGATCGGGATCGACCCTTCCAGCGTCGCGCCGCCGACGATCGCGATGCGGTCCATCTTGACCCCTGGGGGAGCGGTAGGAGTTTGGGCGTGTCCGGACTGCTCAGTTCCGGACCCGTCACTGTCAGGCGCCTTCTACAACAGCCGCCGGGCATAGCAAGGGCGCGCACACATTCCCCACGGCTTGGAACTCAGGTTAACGGGGATTGTGGGTAGACGAGCTGGGTGAATC
>DAINBM010000519.1:0-1693 GCA_036732965.1 Caulobacteraceae bacterium
AACCGCTCGCTTAGAAGGCGAGTGCTCTATCCGGTTGAGCTACGGACGCTGACAGCGCACCGACCCTAGTGGGTCCAGGGTTCCATACGTTGGGTGGCAAAGTTGTCCGCATAGGCCTTGATGATCCTGCGGCCGACCTTTGGTTCGGTGACCTGGAAGGGAATCCCGTGGCGGGTTGCGTAGGCCACCGCCTCCTCCCGGGTTTCAAACTTCAGACGCACCTGCGCATTCATGTCCGCGGACGAACTCCAGCCCATCAGCGGATCGGGGATGCGGGCCGAGGCCGGTTCGAATTCGAGCACCCAGTCCTGCGTCTTGGCGCGGCCGGACTGCATGGCTGTCTTGGACGGACGATAGATACGGGCGAACATCTGGGGCTCAGGGCTCGGTATGGATCGGAGTCTGTGTCATAGGCCGGAACGACGAGATGGCAAAGGGGGCGACGCGATGGTGACGCATAATCGGTGCTGGAATGCCGGATAATCCCGCCCCCGCCCCCGGCTTTGCCGCGGCCCTGGCCGTGTGGCTGCGCATTGGCGTGACCTCCGTGGGGGGGCCGGCGGCGCAGATCGGCCTGCTGCACGAGACGCTGGTCGTGCGCCGGCGCTGGATCTCGGAGAGCGATTTCGACACGGCCCTGAACTTCTGCATGCTGCTGCCGGGGCCCGAGGCCCAGCAACTGGCCACCTATCTCGGCTGGCGCCTCCACGGGATCCGGGGTGCCATCGCCGGGGGGGGACTGTTCGTGCTGCCGGGCGCGCTTCTGATGGCAGGGCTGTCCTGGCTGTCGGCGAGCCACGCCGGCACGGCCTGGCTGAAGGGGGCCCTGACCGGGACACTTCCCGTGGTGGCGGTCCTGGTGACGCTGGCCGTCGTGCGGATGGCAAGGCGGAACCTCGGATCCCCCCTCTCCCTGGGCCTGGCGGGGCTCGCCTTGCTGGGTCTGGTGGCACTGCACCTACCGTTTGTCCTGATCCTGGCCATCGCCGCGATCGTGGGGCTCCTGAACGGTGCGTGGACCAGACGACACGGGCCGTCCTTACCGGAGCGTTCCCGGACGCCTGACGCGCCGTGCGCCGACACCGCAGGAGGCGCGCTGCGCTGGCCCTCCCTGCTGCGCCGGACCGCCGGGCTGACGGTCGCCTTCGGACTACTCTGGGCTGCACCGGTGGTATTTGCCGTGGCCTGTCTGGGGCGGGCGCCCTATCTGGACGTGGCGACGGTGTTCACCGAGGCTGCGTTCGTGACCTTCGGCGGGGCCTATGCCGTGATCCCCTTTGTCGCGTCCCTGGCCGTGGACCAGCACCACTGGATCACCCAGGCCGACATGGTGCACGGGCTCGCGCTGGCCGAGACCCTGCCGGGCCCCTTGATCCTGACCAATCAGTATGTGGGATATCTGGCCGGCTGGAACGCGGCTGCGAGCGGTCATGCCGGTGGCCTCGGGCCCGCCGCCGCAGCAGCGGTCACCGCGGCGCTGGCCAGCTGGATGACGTTCCTGCCCTGTTTCTACTTCGTGCTCTGCGGCGCGCCCGTGATGGAGGGACTGCGCCGCGACGGGCACATCCGGGCGGCGATGACCGGCGTGACCAGCGCCGTGGTCGGCGTGATCGCCGCCCTCGGCCTGACCGTGGCGCAGGCAGCGTTCTGGCCCGAAGGCCGGATCGATCCGGCCTTCGGGCCAGAACGCTGC
>DAINBM010000520.1:0-1679 GCA_036732965.1 Caulobacteraceae bacterium
GCGGCCCCGACGCCCCCGACGCCCCCGTCGGCCGGTGGGCCGCCGAAGGCCGGCGCACCGGCTGCGGCCGCTCCGCAGCTCCGGCTGAATTCCCAGGCCGCCCCGACGGCCCCGGCCCGGCCGACCACGGTCCGGCCGCCGCTGACCGCAGCCCAATGATCCCCCGGAGCCCCCCATGACCGACGCCGTCACCGCCCCCGGAAAGCCCGGCCTTGCCATCTCTCCCCTGGCCGTGGCCCTGCCGGAGATGGGGGTGATCGACGGGGTGCGCCTGGCCATCGGCCGCGCCGGTTTCTACAAGCACGAGCGTCCGGACCTTCTGCTGATGGCCTTCGATGACGGCGCGACCGCAGCCGGGGTGTTCACACGGCACGCGGTCGGCTCGGCCCCGGTGGACTGGTGTCGGTCGGCACTGGAGACCAATGGCGGCCATGTCCGGGCCCTGGTCTGCAACGCCGGTTGTGCCAACGCCTTCACCGGACAGCCCGGAGCCGACGCCGCCCGCCGTACGGCCGAGACCGCCGGTGGTGCCCTCGGGGTGCCGTCGGATCAGGTGATGCTGGCCTCGACCGGGGTGATCGGGGTGGTGCTGGATGCCGACCGGATCGCGCCGGTGGTGCCGGAGCTGGCCGCCCGTCTGGCACCCGGCGAATGGGGTGCCGCCGCCGCGGCGATCATGACCACCGATACCTTCCCCAAGGGGGCGGTGGCGCAGACCCATATCGACCGGACCCCGGTCCGCATTGCCGGGATCGCCAAGGGATCGGGCATGATCGCGCCGAACATGGCCACCATGCTGGCCTTCGTGGCCACTGATGCGGCGCTTCCCGCCGCGGCCCTGCAGGCCATGCTGGACGTCGCCGTGGCGGAGACCTTCAACGCAGTGACAGTGGACGGGGACCGCTCCACCAATGACACCTGCCTGCTCATCGCCACGGGCAAGGCGGCGCACAGCCCGGTGGTCGAGGCCGCCGACCCCCGCCTGGCCGATTTCAAGGTCGCCCTGAGGGAGGTCCTGCTCAGCCTTGCCCAGCAGCTGGTCCGGGACGGGGAGGGGGCGACGAAGTTCGTCGCCGTGACCATCACCGGTGCGGCCAGCGATGCGTCGGCGCGGCGGATCTGCCGCACGGTCTGCGAAAGTCCGCTGGTGAAGACCGCCATTGCCGGCGAGGATGCCAACTGGGGCCGTCTGGTCATGGCCGTCGGCCGGGCGGACGAACCCGTCGTGCGGGAGAAGATCGCCATCCGCTTCGGGCCTCTGCTCGCCGCCGTCGATGGCATGGTGGCACCGGGCTATGACGAGGCGGCCATGAGCGCCTACATGAAGGCGTCGGACCTCGAGATCTCCATCGATGTCGGCGTGGGCACGGGCCGGGCGGTCATGTGGACCTGCGACCTGACCAAGGGCTATGTGGCCATCAACGGCGACTACCGCAGCTGAGTGCGTCTCGCCCTTGTCCCCGCCGGAGCGCGTCATGACGTCAAGACTTCTGCTGGTGGCCGCCGCCGCCCTCATCGACGCGGACGGTCGCGTGCTGATCTGTCAGCGTCCGGAGGGAAAGTCGCTCGCCGGTCTTTGGGAGTTTCCCGGCGGCAAGGTGGAGGCCGGAGAAACGCCGGAGGACTGCCTGATCCGCGAACTCCAGGAGGAGCTGGGCATCACCGCCCGCAGGGACTGC
>DAINBM010000521.1:0-1673 GCA_036732965.1 Caulobacteraceae bacterium
CATGTCCCCCTGGATCGGCCCGGGACGGACGATGGCCACCTCGATCACCAGGTCATAGAAGGTGCGGGGGCGCAGCCGCGGCAGCATGTTCATCTGCGCCCGGCTCTCCACCTGGAACACGCCCACGGAATCCGCCTCGCAGAGCATGTCATAGACTGCCGGATCATCCTGCGGCACGTCCGCCAGGTCGGCGATGCCCAGAAGCGCAAAGGCCCGGCGGATGCAGCTCAGCATGCCCAGGGCCAGCACATCGACCTTCATCAGGCCCAGGGCATCGATGTCGTCCTTGTCCCATTCGATGAAGGTCCGGTCGGGCATGGCGGCATTGACCACCGGCACCGTCTCGTCCAGGCGCCCCTCGGTCAGGACAAAGCCCCCCACATGCTGGGAGAGGTGCCGGGGAAAGCCCAGCAGCGCGCAGGCCATGCCCACCGCCTGCGCGATCACGGGGTTTGCCGGATCGAGCCCCGCCTGGCGGATGTGATCGTCCGGCGGGGCCTCGCCCCAGGCCCCCCAGACCATGCCGGCCAGGGCCCCGGTCACGTCCTCGGACAGGCCGAAGACCTTGCCCGTCTCGCGGATGGCGCTGCGGGGACGGTAGTGGATCACCGTGGCGCAGATCGCCGCCCGGTGACGTCCATAGCGCGCGTAGATGTACTGGATCACCTCCTCGCGACGCTCATGCTCGAAGTCCACGTCGATGTCCGGGGGCTCGTCCCGCTCGGCGGAGATGAAGCGGGCGAACAGCAGGTCATGCTCGGTGGGGTCCACCGCCGTGACGCCCAGGCAGTAGCAGACCGCACTGTTGGCCGCCGACCCCCGCCCCTGGCACAGGATCCCCCGGGACCGCGCAAAGCGCACCACATCATGCACGGTGAGGAAGTAGCGGGCATAGTCCTTCTGGGCGATCAGCTCGAACTCATTTCTGAGGAGAATCGATACTTTCTCTGGAATTCCATTGGGATATCTCCATCGGGCGCCATCCCAGGTCAGGGCCTCCAGATGCGCCTGGGGACTGACACCGGCGGGGACCGGCTCGTTCGGATAGGTATAGGTCAGTTCGTCCAGGCTGAAGCGGCAGAGCCCGGCCAGACGCAGGGTCTCGGTCAGTGCGGCGGGGTGGTCGCGGAACAGGCGGGCCATCTCGGCGGGGGATTTCAGCCGCCGCTCCCCGTTGGCCAGCAGGCGGGGGCCGGCCTCGGCCAGGGTCACGTGCTCGCGGATGCAGGTCATCACGTCCTGCAGGGAGCGACGGGCAGGGTCATGGATCAGCACGTCATTCACGGCCAGCAGGGGCACCCCTGTCCGCGCCGCCAGTTCCCCCAGCCGGTCCAGGCGCCGGGCATCCGCAGGCCCGTGGTCCTGGGTTGTCGCCAGCCAGCAGCGCCCGGGGGCCAGCCCCGCCACCCGGTCGAGCCACGGCGCCAGGCTGTCGTCCGGTCGCGGCGGGGCCATCAGGGCGAACAGCAGGCCCCCGCCCTCCCCCCCCCGTTCGTCCGCCAGATCGTCGAACACCAGCCGACACTCCCCCTTCTGGGCGTCGTCGCGCATGGCCCCACGGGTGATCAGCCGGGACAGGCGGCCATAGGCGGTCCGGTCGGGGGCATAGGCCAGCAGGTCCGGGGCCCCGTCCTCGAAGGCCAGCCGCGCTCCGATCACCAGCTTCAGCTCGC
>DAINBM010000522.1:0-1658 GCA_036732965.1 Caulobacteraceae bacterium
CCCGGGCGGAACTGAAGGCCGTGGCCGACGTCCTGATGCGCCATCCCCAGGTCTGGGTGCTGACGGACGACATGTACGAGCACCTGATCTATGACGACTTCCAGTTCAGCACCATCGCCGAGGTCGAGCCGGGTCTCTATGACCGCACCCTGACCATGAACGGGGTGTCCAAGGCCTATGCCATGACCGGCTGGCGGATCGGCTATGCGGCCGGGCCCGAGCCCCTGATCAAGGCCATGGCCAAGGTGGAGAGCCAGTCCACCTCCAACCCCACCTCCATCTCGCAATGGGCGGCGGTGGAGGCCCTGAACGGCCCGCAGGACTTCATCAAGGAGCGGGCCCGGGTGTTCCAGGCCCGTCGCGACCTGGTCGTGTCCATGCTGAACCAGGCCAAGGGGCTGACCTGCCCGACCCCGGAGGGGGCCTTCTACGTCTATCCGTCCTGCGAGGGCCTGATCGGCAGGAAGACGCCCGGCGGCAAGGTGATCGCCACCGACGAGGACTTCGCCGCCGAACTGCTGGAAGCCGAAGGGGTGGCCGTGGTGCACGGGGAGGCCTTCGGCCTGTCCCCCTTCTTCCGCATCTCCTACGCCACAGGGACGGAGGTGCTGGAAGACGCCTGCGGCCGCATCCAGCGGTTCTGCGCCAGCCTGACCTGACCGCGGCGACGTGCTGCCCTCCACCGCCATGGTTCCCCCTGGTGGCAACCCGTCAGGTGTCGCAGGTCTGGTCGTCGGCCTGATCGCCGCAGCCTTCGTGGCCTCGGTCGGCACGGGGATCGCGGCTCACGCAGGCCCCATGGACACCCCGAAGGATCGCGGCCTGCACCGTCGGGCGACAGCCACCGGCGGCGGCATCGCCATCCTGCTCGGTGTGGGGGTCGGCGTGACCGGGCTGGCTCTGAGCCACCATCTGGCTGGCCGTCCGCCCCTGGCCGCGGCCCTCGCCCTGGCCGCCGTGATGGGCATTGTCGGAGCCATCGACGATATTCGCGACCTGGGGCCACGCCTGAAACTGCTGGTCCAGGTCGGGCTTGCGCTGATCTATGCCACCCTGTTTGCCCGGGTCGAGGCCCTGTCCACGCCGTTCGGCCCCCTTCCGCTCGGGCGCGTCGTCGGCGTTCTAGGGTCGGCCCTGTGGATCGTGGTGGTCACCAATGCGGTGAACTTCATGGATGGGGCCAATGGCCTCAGCCCGGGGGCGATGATCCTGGCGCTGGCGGGCCTGGGGGCGAGCGCGGCGCTGGGCGGCGACCCCGGCGTCGCGACCCTGGCGTGGCTTGGCGCGGCGGCCGGACTGGGCTTTCTCCCGTGGAACCTTCCGGCGGGGCGGGTCTTCCAGGGCGATGCCGGGGCCTTGTTCTCATCCTCCCTGTTTGCAGCCCTCGTTCTGGTGGCCGCCGGGCCGAGCGGTGAAGGGGCCATCAGCCTGTGGTTCGGCCCCGTGGCGCTGCTGGTCCTGCTGACGGACGTGTTCATGACCCTGCTGGCACGGGCGCGACGCCGGGCCCCGCTGCTCAGCGCACACCGGGACCACCTGTTCCAGCGCTGGCTGATCGTGCGCGGGCGGACCCATGCCGGCCTGTCGCTGCGGATCTGGATGATGACCGGCGTCCTGACCCTGGCCGCGATCGGCCTCGGCCGTGTTCCGGTGGCCTG
>DAINBM010000523.1:0-1657 GCA_036732965.1 Caulobacteraceae bacterium
GGAGGAGACCGGCCGCCACCGGTTCGAGAGCCGCATCTCCCCCGCCTGGAAGGCCCCCACCTCCGGCGGCTCCACAGGACGACCGAAGCTGATCGTGGCGGGCCAGCCGGGGGTGATGGCCTCGGCCCCCACCGTGATCTGGCGCAATGCGCCCGACGACGTGGCCCTGATGCCCGGACCGCTCTATCACAACGGCCCGTTCGTCTCCTCGGTGGGCGCGCTGGCCGCGGGGGGACGGCTGGTGCTGATGCCCCGCTTCGACCCGCTGGCCGTGCTGCAGGCGGTAGAGGCGGAGACGGCCACCTGGATCTATCTGGTGCCGACCATGATGAGCCGCATCTGGGGTCTCGGAGAGGAGGTCCGCGCGCAGCATGACCTCTCCAGCCTCCGCACCGTGTGGCACCTGGCCGCCCCCTGCCCGCCCTGGCTGAAGAAGGCCTGGATCGACTGGATCGGCGCCGAGGCGATCTGGGAGCTCTATGCCGGCACCGAGGCTCAGGCCGTGACGGTGATCAACGGCGCGGAGTGGCTGGCCAAGCCCGGCTCCGTCGGCAAGGTGGCCGTGGGCGAGATGCAGGTGTTCGACGAGAGCGGCGTGCCCCAGCCGGCCGGAACCACCGGCGAGATCTACATGCGCCGCCCGGCGGATGCCCCGCCCTCCTACCGCTATGTGGGGGCCGACGCCCGGACCCTGGGCGACGATCTGGGGGACTGGGAATCCCTGGGCGACATCGGCTGGATCGACGCGGACGGCTTTGTCTACCTGGCGGACCGGCGCACGGACATGATCCTGGTCGGGGGGGCGAACGTCTATCCGGCGGAGATCGAAGGGGCCCTCGAGGAGCATCCGAAGGTGCACTCCGCCTGTGTCATCGGCCTGCCGGACGACGACCTCGGCAACCGGGTGCACGCCATCATCCAGACGGAGGACGGTCTCGATCTCGCGGAACTGGAGGCGCATCTGGCCGACCGGCTGCTGCCCTACAAGCGGCCCCGCAGCTTCGAGTTCGCCACCGAGCCCCTGCGGGACGATGCCGGCAAGGTCCGGCGGTCCCAGCTGCGGGCGGAGCGGATGAAGGGCTGAGGCTGTGTGCGAGGCGCGAGACGGGCGGTTCCGGCCCGTCTCGACGCGCACAATCCCCCCTATCGCGTGACCCAGCCCCCGTCGATCACCAGCTCGGACCCGGTCACATAGCTGGACTGGTCGGAGGCCAGGTAGAGCACGCCATCGGCAATCTCCGAGGGCACCCCCGGGCGCGCCAGCGGGGCCCCCATGGCGGTGATGGCATCAAGGTCCGGGCGATTGGCCCCCGCAGCCTGCCCGGGGACCGCGATGGTCTCGCCGATGGAATCCCAGATCGGCGTGTCGATGATCCCGGGATGCACCGAGTTGCAGCGGATGCCATCCCCCGCCGCGGCGCATTCCAGGGCCACGGACTTGGTGAACAGGCGCACCGCCCCCTTGGTGGCGCAGTAGCTGCTCATCCCCGCCGCCCCCTTCAGGCCGGCCACCGAAGACATGTTGATGATGGAGCCCTTGCCGCCCCCTTCGCGCATCAGCGGCAGGCAGTGCTTCACGCCCAGGAACACGCCCTCGACATTGATCGACTGCTGGCGTCGCCAGGTCTCCAGCGACATCTCCGTCACCAGACCGCCG
>DAINBM010000524.1:0-1656 GCA_036732965.1 Caulobacteraceae bacterium
GCGTCGAGGATGGCCGCCAGACCCTCGCGATAGGTCGGATGGGCGGGACGCCAGCCGAGTTCCGCCTTGGCCTGGGCGTTCGAGACGCGCTTGCTCTCCGCGTAGAACCGTCGGGCCATGGGCGACAGCGCGGCGGTGTCGAAGGGCTCCAGCGGAGGTGGTGCAAGACCCAGCAGGTCCGCGGCATGGGCGGTGACCACGGCGGCCGGAGCGGGGACATCATCGCAGAGATTGTAGATCCCGCCCGGCCGGGGGCGTCGCAGGGATGCGAGCAACCCGTCGGCGAGATCGCTCACATGGATGCGGGAGAACACCTGGCCGGGCTTGTCGTACCGCCGTGCGGTCCCGTCCCTCAGCCGGGCGAAGGGGGATCGCCCCTTGCCGTCCAGGTCGGGGCCATAGATGCCGGGCAGGCGAAACACGGTGGCGGCGAAGCCCAGACGGTCCCCCAGCGCCAGCCAGGCCTGCTCCGCCGCCGCCCGTCGCTCGCCTTCCGGCGACAGGGGGCGGACCGGTGTCCGTTCGAATACCCAGCGGCCGCCATGGTCCCCGTAGACGCCTGTGGTTGACAGATAGCCGACCCAGTCCGGCCGCGCAGCTCCACGTTCCAGCAGCGGGGCGAGATCGGCATGACCCGGACAGCCCGTCGTCCCGGGGGCGGCGCTGAGCAGCAGGGCGTCCGCACCGGCGAGCCCGGCCTCAAGGGCTGCAGGGTCCGACGGGTCCACGGGCCACACGCCGCCGGTTGCCAGACGTGCACGCCCGTCGGTGCTGCGGGACGTTCCAGCCACCTGCCAGCCCCGGGCGAGGAGCCGGTCAGCCAGGACCCCGGCGGTGTAGCCGAAGCCATGGACGAACAGCTTCACCTCAGGCCGTCAGCAGGGGGGCTAGGGCCGCGCGGGCCGCATCGGCCAGATCGGGGCGCTTCAGGGTCAGGGCGACATTGGCGCGCAGCCAGCCGATCCGGTCCCCGCAGTCATAGCTTTCGCCCTCATAGTCGAAGGCGTGGAAGGCCTGGGTCTGCATGAGCTTGGCCATGGCGTCGGTGAGCTGGATCTCGCCGCCCGCGCCCTTCTGGCGCTCCGACAGGATGTCGAAGATCTCCGGCTGCAGGATGTAGCGACCCAGCACCGACAGGTTGGACGGCGCGGTGCCCTGCGGGGGCTTTTCCACCATGCCGGACATCTTGATCAGACGGCCCTCGCGGCTCACCGGGGTGACGATCCCGTACTTGTGGGTCTCGGCGTCCGGCACCGGCTCCACCACCACGATGTTGCCCCCGACCTCGTTATAGGCCGCGATCGCCTGGGCGGTGCAGGAGGTCGGGCCGTCGACGATCACGTCCGGCAGGAGGACGGCAAAGGGCTCGTCCCCGATGATGTCCCGGGCGCACCAGACGGCATGGCCGAGGCCGAGAGGGGCCATCTGCCGGACATAGGAGATTTCCCCCTCCTTCGGCAGATCCTTCAGGATCGCGTCGAGGAGCTCGGTCTTGTTCTTTTCGCGGAGCGTGGCCTCGAGTTCCACATGATGGTCGAAATAGTCCTCCATCGCGGTCTTGCCCCGGCCAGTGACCAGGACAAAGTGCTCGATCCCCGCCGCGCGGGCCTCGGCAATCACGTGGTGGATCAGCGGGCGGTCGACCACCGGCAGCAT
>DAINBM010000525.1:0-1644 GCA_036732965.1 Caulobacteraceae bacterium
ATCCTATCTAAGGCCTGACCCGTCCACCGAGATGTTCGTCATGTCGCGCCTCAGCCGTATCTGCATTCCTGTCCTGGCCCTGCTGGCCGCCTGTTCCGATCCCGCCGCACGGACCACAGCCGGTCCGGCCGCGCCGTCGGGTTCTGCGGAGCTGGTCGCGCCGAACCGGGCACCGCCGCCGGATTTCGCCACGATGAAGATGAGCTTCAGCCCCGTGGTGAAGCGCGCGGCCCCGGCCGTCGTCAGTGTGTTCAGCCAGAGGACGGTCCGTCAGATCGATCCGTTCTTCGAGTTCTTCGGCGGTGGGGTGCCCCGGAACCGGCTCGAGGGCTCCCTCGGCTCGGGCGCCATCGTCCGGGGCGACGGGATCATCGTCACCAACAACCATGTGATCGCGGGTTCCGACGAGGTGATGGTCCAGCTGGCCGACCGCCGTCAGTTCCCGGCCCGGATCCTGCTGGCGGACGAGCGTACCGATCTGGCCGTGCTGAAGATCGACGCCACGGGGGAGAAACTGCCGGTCCTGCCCCTGGCATCCCGGGACGCGCTGGAGGTCGGCGATCTGGTCCTCGCCATCGGCAACCCCTTCGGCGTCGGGCAGACGGTGACAAACGGCATCATTTCCGCCCTGGCTCGGACCGAGGTGGGCTCCGGCGTGAGCCAGTACATCCAGACCGACGCGGCGGTGAACCCCGGGAACAGCGGTGGCCCGCTGGTGGACATGAACGGCAACATCATCGGCATCAACACCTTCATCGTGTCCCGGTCGGGGTCCAGCGCGGGGGTCGGCTTCGCGATTCCGGCCGCCCTTGTGCAGCGGGTGGTGGAATCCGCCGTGGGTGGAGCCAAGTCCGTCCAGCGGGCCTGGCTCGGACTGAAGACCAAGGCCGTGGACTCCGAGATCGCCGCGAGCCTCGGTCTGGCGCGACCGGAGGGCTGTGTGGTGACGGCGGTCTATCCCGGGTCTCCCGCGGAGCAGGCCGGGATCAATCCGGGGGATCTCGTCCTGTCGGTGGACAATGCGCCGGTCACCGATGATGCGGGCATCGGCTATGCGGCCCAGACCCACCGCATGGGCGACAGTCTGGGGGTGCGACTGCGCCGGGGCGGGACCGAACGAACGGTTCAGCTGAAGCTGCAGACGGCCCCTGACACTCCGGCCCGGGACACGCGTGTCCTGACCGGACGCGAGCCGCTGCAGGGGGCGACCGTCGTGAATCTGTCCCCGGCCGTCGCGGATGAGTACGGCCTCGACCCGTTCCTGCGGGGTGTGCTGGTGGTGAAGACCGGGGCCGGCATTGCCGCGCGGCTGGGCTTCCAGCCCGGCGACATCATCCGCAAGGTGGACGGTCACGCCGTGGGGTCGGTCAGCGAGCTGGTCTCGTCCCTGTCGAGGGCATCGATCTACAGCCTGACCCTCGAGCGGGGCGGCCAGGAGATCAACGTCCGCTTCTGAATTCCCCATTCAACCGGGCGTGACGCGGGCACCGGCAACCGCTAGGTTCCGCCGATGGCTGATCTTTTCGAAGCGGCGGGCCTGCCCGCGCAACCTGACCGGAGCCGGGACGGGCCCCGTCCGCTGGCAGAGCGCCTGCGTCCGACCGCTCTGTCGGAGGTGGTGGGGCAGCAGCACCTGCTGGGGCC
>DAINBM010000526.1:0-1641 GCA_036732965.1 Caulobacteraceae bacterium
CGGCGGCGGAGATGGAGGCCCGGGCCCTGAAGGCCCTGGCAGAGCAGCCCCTGCGGCCGGAAGGGCCTCAGCGGGCCCTGGACATCGGCCTGTTCGAGATGCGCCCGCCGGAAGCCCCGCACATCATCATGCCGGACGAATAGGTGCACTGTCCCCGGGGCAGGACGGACCTTTCGCCACATTGGTGCCCCTTATCGCGATCACGGTGATGTGATAGGTCCACGGGGTCTGGAACGGCCGTTCCGGATCGGCCGGGTCGGCGGAGACTGTGGGCGCGAAATGCGGCCGGGGTGGTTCGCGGCGGGCAGAAATCGTGGTTATTGCCGGGGTCAGGGCCCGGGCGTGACGACGGGTCCGGCGTGCGACCGGGGCCTTGTCCCGGGTAGACGGAGAGAGCTTCAATGAGCAATGTCGGCACCGGATGGTTCAAGGCGGGCGGACCCTGGATGCGTGTCGTCTACGTGCTGGCAATTCTGGCGGTCTGGGTCGCGATCGCCCTGGTGGCCACGGTGCTGGTCTTCTCCCAGGGGCTGCCCGACATTTCGCGCCTCTACACCATCCAGCGACAGCCCTCGATCAACTATCTGGATCGCTCCGGTGCCCTGATCACGGTGCGCGGCAGCCAGTATGCGCCGCCGGTGAAGATCGACGAGATGCCCCCCTATGTGCCGGCGGCCTTCGTCGCCATCGAGGACCGGCGCTTCTATCATCACCTGGGCTTCGACATGATCGGCATCATGCGGGCGGTGGTGGCGGACCTGCGCCGGGGGCATGCGGCGGAGGGCGCCTCCACCATCACCCAGCAACTGGCCCGGAACCTGTTCCTGACGCCGGACCAGACCATCAAGCGCAAGATCCAGGAAGTGATCCTGGCGGTGGAGCTGGAGCACAAGTTCTCCAAGAAGGAGATCCTGGCCCTCTACATGAACCGGGTCTATTTCGGCGCCGGGGCCTATGGCATCGAGGCGGCCTCCCAGCGCTACTTCAACAAGCCCGCCTCCCAGCTCAGCGTGGGGGAGGTGGCGATCTTGGCCGGTCTCCTGAAGTCGCCGACCCATTACAGCCCGATCTCCGACCGGGAGCGGGCGGCGCGGCGGGCGACCATCGTGCTGGACAAGATGGTCCAGACCGGAGCCATCACCCCGGCCCAGCGGGCGGACGCCTTCCGCAATCCGGTGAATGTCTCCCCGACTCTCGCCAGCCAGCATGCCCAGTACTTCATCGACTGGGTGGACCAGCAGGTGCGCCAGCTGGTCGGTCAGGCGCAGCAGGACCTGGTGGTGGAGACGACGCTGGACCTGCCCCTCGACGCCATTGCCTCCAACGTCGCCCAGACGGTGGTGGCGCGGGAAACCAGGGCCGGGGTGCAGCAGGCGGCTCTGGTGGCCCTGGACGGCTCCGGACGGGTGCGCGCCATGGTCGGCGGGGTGAACTATGCCGAGAGCCAGTTCAATCGCGCCGCGGATGCCAAGCGGCAGGCGGGGTCGTCCTGGAAGCCCTTTGTCTATCTGACGGCAATGGAGGCCGGTCGGACCCCGGACGTGCAGGTCGTGGACGAGCCGGTGACCATCAACGGCTGGACGCCCCAGAACTACACCAAGAAGTATCTCGGCCAGATCACCCTGGAGACGGCGCTCGCCC
>DAINBM010000527.1:0-1640 GCA_036732965.1 Caulobacteraceae bacterium
TGATCGCGCCTTCCAGCAGCGAATAGGCCGAGCGGACCCTCAGATGGACAAAGCCCTGATCGATGCCGGACATGGTCCCATTTCCCTGGTTTCCGCCGGACCGACCGGCTGCGAATCGTCAGGCGAACATGCGCGCGACTTCGACCATCATCCAGACGAAGCTTGCGACGGATGCAAGCGCCAGTGTCTCACGGGTGAACTGCAACATCTGCGATCTCCAAGGCCGGATCCTTCGTTCTGTCTTTGTTCGTATTCCCCTTTTGTTCTCCTGACAAGTGCCCATTCGACGATTTTTCACGGACCCGGATGTCGAATTGCGTTCAGGGCTGACGGAGGACGAGACCGCCGGACTGGACCGCGAACACGCGGTCCATGTGGCTGGCAAGTTCGAGGTTGTGGGTGGCCACGAGCGCGGTTACCCCCTCGCTGCGCACCTGGGCCTTCAGGGCATCGAACACCGCGGTCGAGGTGACCGGGTCGAGATTGCCGGTGGGCTCGTCCGCCAGGATCAAGGCCGGACGGTTGGCCAGCGCCCGGGCGATGGCCACCCGCTGCTGCTCCCCGCCGGACAGCTGGGCCGGCTGGTGGCCGAGGCGATCCTGCAGACCCATGCGGGTGAGCAGGGTCCGCGCCCGGTCCCGGGCCGCCGCCGCCGGACGGCCGGCAATCATCGCCGGCATGGCCACGTTGTCGAGGGCCGAGAACTCCGGCAGCAGATGATGGAACTGGTAGACGAACCCGATCCGGTGGAGCCGCAGCGCAGTCCGACCCGCCTCGTTCAGGATGCCGCAATCGACGCCGTCGATCCGGACCTCCCCCGAGGTGGGACGCTCCAGCAGGCCGGCGGCGTGCAGCAGGGACGACTTGCCCGACCCCGAGGGGCCGATCAGGCCCACGATCTCCCCCGGCCACAGGTCGAGATCGATGCCCTTCAGCACCTCCAGCGTCTGGCCATCGCCGACCGGATAGGTCCGGGTGACGCCCCGAAGGGACAGGATCGGCGCGGCCTCACTCATAGCGCAGCGCCTCCACCGGATCGAGGCGCGAGGCCTGCCAGGCGGGCATGATGGCGGCCACAAGGCTCATCAGGATCGACCAGGCCATGACCAGCACCACCTCCCCGGGCTCCACCCGGGCGGGCAGGCGCGGCAGGAAATAGGCCTCCGGCGCAAAGACGCTGACCCCGGTCACATGCTCCACAAAGCTCTGGATCGGGTCGATATAGACGCAGAACAGGGTGCCGAAGACGAGGCCGCAGGCCGCACCCGACAGGCCGATGGCCGCGCCGACCATGACGAAGACCCGCATCACCGCGCCGGGACTGGCCCCGATGGTGCGCAGGATGGCGATGTCGCGACCCTTGTTCTTCACCAGCATGATCAGGCCGGAAATGATGTTCAGCATGGCGATGGCCACGACGATCATGAGGATGATGCGCATGGCCACCCGCTCCACCTGCAGGGCGTTGAAGAAGGCGTGGTTCTCGTCCCGCCAGTCGCTGAGCACCGCGCCTGTCCCGGCCGCGGCCTGGATGGCGGGCTTCAGGGCGTCGATATGGTCGGCGTCGTCGAGATTGACCTCCAGCAGGTCGACGGTGTCCCCCCGTCCGAACAGCAACTGGGCCTGCTCCAGCGGCATGT
>DAINBM010000528.1:0-1625 GCA_036732965.1 Caulobacteraceae bacterium
CCTGGATGACGAGCGCCACGGGTCATGTGAACTATCCCGTGGTCAGTGTCAGGGACCTGGAATCGGGACGGGCGGATGCCTATGCCGCGCTGCACGGAGGGGATTGAGAAGATGATGCGTGTACGGTTCGACCTCGGACTCCGGCTGGGTCTGGCCGGATGTCTGGTGCTCGCGAGCGGCGGCCCGGCCCTGCCCTGGGGGGCGGACGGCCACCGGATGGTGACCGTGGCGGCGGTACGGGCGCTGCCGGACGAGGTTCCGGGCTTCCTGCGCACGTCGCTGGCGGTGGAGCAGCTGGGGGAACTGGCCCGGGAGCCGGATCGCTCCAAGGGCTCGGGCCAGCCCCATGACGCCGACCTCGACCCGGCCCATTTCGTCAATCTCGACGACAGCGGACGGGTCGGCGGCGGTCCGGCCCTGGCCGATCTGCCGCGCACCCGGGCGGAGTACGACACCGCGATCCGGGCCGCGGGGGAGGGGGACTCCGCCCGGTTCGGCTATCTGCCCTACGCCCTGATCGACGGCTGGCAGCAGCTGGTGAAGGACTTCGGCTACTGGCGGGTGGATCGCGCGGGCGAGACCCGGGGGGCGGATGCCCGGCAGCGGGCGTGGTTTGCCGGGGACCGGGCGCTGCGGGAAATGCTGATCCTGCGGGATCTGGGCTATTGGAGCCACTATGTGGGGGATGCCGCCCAGCCCCTGCATGTGAGCATCCACTACAATGGCTGGGGGAACTATCCGAACCCGAACCATTACACGGCCGAGCGGATCCACGGGCCGTTCGAGGGGGCATTCGTGCACGCCCATGTCACATTGCCGGACGTGGAACGGGCACTGACCGCGCCCCGGTCCATCGAGGGGCCGATCCAGGGGGAGGTGTCCGGCTTTCTGGCTGCGGGCCAGCGGGAGGCCGAGCCCCTGTTCGCCCTGTGGACCGCCCATGGCTTCGACGCCGCGGATCCGTCGCGCGGCAAGGCCTTCGCCGTTCGCCGCCTGGCGGCGGGGGCGTCGGAGCTGCGTGACCTGGTGGTGGCCGCCTGGCGGGCCAGTGCCACCTCCACCGTGGGCTATCCGGCGGTGAAGGTGAACGAGGTGGAGGCCGGAACGGTGCCGCTGCCCTACGAGCAGATGGTGGGGGTCGACTGAGGTCGGTGCGTCCTTCGAGACGGCCTCAGAGCGTTCCGACGGCGGACAGTCTTGCATAGACCCCGCCCCGGGCGATCAGCTCCCCGTGACGGCCGTCCTCGACGATGCGGCCATTCTGGAACACCAGGATCCGGTCGGCGGAGCGGATGGTGGACAGCCGGTGGGCAATGAGAAGCGTGGTGCGGCCCCGCATCAGCGCCTCGGTCGCCGTCTGGATCGCCAGTTCGGTCTCCACGTCCAGCGAGGAGGTGGCCTCGTCCAGCACCAGGATCGGCGCATCGGCCAGGAAGGCCCGGGCGATGGCCACCCGCTGGCGCTCCCCGCCGCTGAGCTTCACGCCGCGCTCGCCCACCAGCGTGTCATAGCCCTTGGGCAGGCGGGCGATGAAGTCGTGGGCGAGGGCCTTGCGGGCGGCCTGTTCCACGTCCGCCGGCGAGGCGTCCGGCCGGGCATAGGCGATGTTCTCGGCAATGGTCCGG
>DAINBM010000529.1:0-1620 GCA_036732965.1 Caulobacteraceae bacterium
TGGTGGGCGCGACAGGGATTGAACCTGTGACCCTTCGCGTGTGAAGCGAATGCTCTCCCGCTGAGCTACGCGCCCGACCGGTCGGCCCCGTGAAGGACCGGCGTTCAGAGGGGGGAGGCTATAGCCGAGCCGCGCGACGTCTGCAACAGGCTTTGGACAGTCCCCACAAGTTCCTCGTAGTGACCGATCAGCCGGTCGGCCCCGAGCTCCGCGGCGGGGATGTCGGTATAGCCGAAGGGAAAGACGACGCTTGCCACACCGGCCGCCCGGGCAGAGGCCACGTCATTGAGGCTGTCGCCGACCATCACGGCGCGATCCCGGGTTCCACCGGCGGCGGCCACGGCATGCAGCACGTGGCGGGGATCCGGCTTGGGTGCCGGGGCGGCGTCTGCGCCGATGATGGCGACGAACCGTTCCGACAGGGCCAGCGCATCCAGCAGTTCCGTGGACAGGCTGGTCAGCTTGTTGGTGCAGACCACCAGACGGGCCCCCTTGGACCGCAGGGTGTCCAGGGCCTCGACGCAGCCGGGATAGGGCCGGCTCTCGAGGGCGATCCGGCTCCGGTAGATCTCGATGAACCGGGTCACCAGCGGGGGGGCGGCCGTGTCATCCAGATGCCGCCCGCTGGCCTCGAACCCGCGCACCAGCAGGGCCCGGGCCCCGCGTCCGATGAGGTGACGGGCCCCGTCTGCCGGCAGAGGGGGGAGGTCCTGCTCCGCCAGCACGCCGTTCAGGGCCCCCAGCAGATCCGGTGCGGTCTCGACCAGTGTCCCATCCAGGTCGAAGGCAATCACTGCGCCATCGAGGGAGAGGGGGCGGCCACTGGGCGGATCTGACGGGGACATGATGCGGTGATCTCCAGAATTGACGTCGAAACCCCGGGCGGTTTCGGCTAAACCCGACGTGAACTCAATGGGTGTCGGTGAGTCCATGTCGGTTTCCACTTCGCGCGCGGCTGTGATCCTGGCTGCTGGACAGGGTACGCGGATGCGGTCTCCCCTGCCCAAGGTGCTGCACCGTGTCGGCGGACGGACCATGCTGGACCGGGCCATAGATGCCGTCGAGGCCGCGGGCTGCACACGCATCGTCATCGTCGCGGGGGCCCATTCGCCGGAGGTGGCGCGACATGCCGCCGCCCGGCTGGGTGACGGTGCGGTGGTGATCCAGGATCCGCCCCTCGGGACCGGCCATGCCGTCCTCGCCGCCCGGGAGGCCCTCGCCGATTTCGAGGGCGACGTGCTCGTCAGCTATGCCGATACGCCGCTGCTGGATGCGGGATCGTTTGCCCCCCTGTTCGATGCACGGGCTGCAGCGGCGGACCTCGTGGTGCTGGGCTTCGAGGCCCGGGATCCGGGTCCCTATGGACGCCTGCTGATCAGCGGGGACGGGCGCCTGGAGCGGATCGTGGAGGCCAAGGATGCCACGGAGGCGGAGCGGGCGGTCCGGCTGTGCAATTCCGGCGTGCTGGCGGCCCCCCGGGCGCTGCTGTTCAGCCTGCTGTCCGAGGTCGGCAACGACAATGCCAAGCAGGAATACTATCTGACCGACGTGGTGGGTCTGGCCCGGGGCCGTGGCCAGCGGGTGCAGGCGGTGTTCGCCCCGGAAACCTCCGTCATGGGG
>DAINBM010000530.1:0-1603 GCA_036732965.1 Caulobacteraceae bacterium
GACGATCGTCGGCGACCGGCCGTTCTTCGACCCGAGCCGCTAGGGTCCGCCCCGGACCTGACCGACATCAATGCGGCGGACTCTGTGCCGTCCAGTCTGGCGGGAATCCATAGCCCGCCGGAAGACCCCTCCATGACTGCGACCCTGCTGGACCCTGCCGCTGTCCTGCGCCGGGCAGAGCGCCTGCCCCGCTACACGAGCTATCCCACCGCTAACCACTTCACAGCCACGGTGACGGCCGGGGACTACGCCGCATGGCTGTCGGCGTTGCCCGAGGATTCCGTCCTCTCCCTCTATCTGCACGTGCCCTTCTGCGAATCCCTGTGCTGGTATTGCGCGTGTGCCACCCGGGCGACCCGGCGCCATGCACCGATTGCCGCCTATCTGCAGCGGCTGGAGGCCGAGATCATCGACATTGCCGCCCGTCTCCCGGCGGGTCACCGGGTGCAGCACCTGCACTGGGGCGGCGGATCCCCCGACATCCTGTCGGCGGACGACATCCGACGTCTGGGCGGGACCTTGCGCACGGCGTTTCACCTTGCCCCCGACATGGATTTCGCCATCGAGGTCGATCCGCGCTTGATGACCGGAGACAAGGCCGACAGCCTCGTGGACATCGGCGTCAACCGCCTCAGTGTCGGTGTGCAGGACTTCGATCCCCGGGTGCAGCAGGCCATCGGCCGGATGCAGGGCTTCGAGGTGACCCGCGAGGCCATCGATCTGTTCCGGGCGCGGGGCGTGCGCTCCGTCAACATGGACCTGGTCTACGGCCTGCCCCACCAGACCGAGGCCACCCTGCGACGGACCCTGGCACAGGTGCTGGAGCTGATGCCCGATCGCATCGCCCTGTTCGGCTACGCCCACCTGCCCCAGCGCGCCCGCAACCAGCGCCTGATCGATGAAGCCGCCCTGCCCGGCCCCCTTGCCCGCTACGCCATGTCACAGGCCTTGGCCGGGGATCTGAAGGTGGCGGGCTATGCGCAGCTGGGCATCGACCACTTCGCCCGGGCCCATGATGCCCTGGCGACCGAGCCCCTGAACCGCAACTTCCAGGGCTACACCACCGATACGGCAGAGTACCTGATCGGCCTCGGGGCATCCGCCATCGGCAAGCTGCCGCAGGGCTACGTTCAGAATGCCGTGGCGGCGCGGGACTACATGGCATCCATCGACCGGGGCGAACTGGCCACGGCCCGGGGCTATGCCCTCGATGCCGACGACCGCCTGCGCGCCTTCGTCATCGAGCGGCTGATGTGCGACTTCGCCCTGTCGACGGATGCGCTGCGCAACACCTTCGGAGACCGGGCGGCACAGCGCATCGGTGAGGAGATCGACGCCGTGCTGGCGGACGATCCGGACGGTCTGGTGGAACGCACGCCGCAAGGCCTGCGGATGACGGAGCGGGGCCGTCCGTTCGTGCGCAGCATCTGCGCCCGCTTCGACGCCTATCTCTCGCCCGAGCCGGGGGTCATCCGGCACGCCATGGCGATCTGACGACGCCCCGGATCAGACCTTGATGTCGAGCAGGGACTTCTGCATCTCGTCGGCGACCTTCAGCACCTTGAGATTGGCGGTGAAGTCGGCCTTGGCGGTGATCTGACCG
>DAINBM010000531.1:0-1602 GCA_036732965.1 Caulobacteraceae bacterium
CTGCTTGGGATAGAAGCCGCCCTTGGAGCCCACGGGCACGATCACGGCGTTCTTGACCTGCTGCGCCTTCACCAGGCTGAGCACTTCCGTCCGGAAGTCATCCCGGCGGTCGGACCAGCGCAGACCGCCCCGCGCAACCGGCCCGAAGCGCAGATGAACGCCTTCCACATGCGGCGCCGCCACGAAGATTTCGCGATAGGGCTTGGGCAGCGGCAGGTCTTCCAGCTCCCGGCTGGCGATCTTGAAACTGATATAGGGCTTGGGCTGACCGTTGGCGTCGGTCTGGTAGAAGTTGGTGCGCTTGAGGCTCTTGACCAGTTGGGCGATGCGCCGCAGCGACCTGTCGGCGTCCAGGCTGTCCACCGCCTGAAGCGCCGCAATGATCTCGGCGAAGACGGCGTCCGCCTGCTTCTGGCGCTCCGCCAGCGGGGCGTCGATGGCCGGATGGAACTTGATCCGGAACATGTCGATGATCAGCCGCGCCACGCCGGGATGGTCGCGCAGGGCATCCTGCTGCACCGCCTGGCTCGGGTCGAGGCCGGTCTGCTGGCGATAGCGGGCCAGGGCCCGGATCAGGGCCGCGTCCCGCCAGTGCAGGCCCAGCTCGATCACCAGCCGGTTGAAGCCGTCGCTCTCGGCCTTGCCCATCCACACGGCGGCGAAGGTCTCCTCGAACGGATCCTTCACGTCGGCGAAGCTCAGATGGGCTCCCCGGGGATCGTCGATGACGAATTCATGGACCCAGATGGCCTCGTGCGCATCCCCGCGACGGATGGGGAAACCCTCCTCGACAATGGCCTTCAGGCCCATGTGCTCGAGGATCGGCAGGACCTCGGAGAGGGGCACCGCCTGTCCGGCATGGTAGATCTTGAAGCGGAAGGCCGTGGCCGGATCGTCGTCCCGCCGGTAGCCGCGGACCCGCAGGGGGGCTTCGGCTGTATCCAGCGCGTCCATCTCAGCGGCATCGCGCAGGGCTTCGGCGGCATCGTACTGCGCCTGATAGCCCGGCGGGAAGGCGGCGGCATAGCGGGCCAGCAGGTCGGCCACCCGGTCGGGTTCCACACCGCCGCTGCGCGCCGCCTGGGCGAAGCGGTCGCTCCAGGTGCGGGTGATCTCGTCGATCGCCTGTTCCAGGGCTCGCACATCGGGTTCGGCATGGCGCCGGGGGGTCACGCCCAGGACATAATGCACCCGGGCCAGGGCCTCGGCGCCGAAGCTGGGATAATAGGCCGAGACCTGCCCGCCCCACGCCTCGGCGAGCAACCGGCCCACCTTCTGCCGGGTGTCGGAATTGAACCGGTCCCGGGGCATGAAGACGAGGACGGAGATGAAGCGGTCGAACGGGTCGCGGCGGACGAACATCCGCACCCGCGGGCGGTCGAACAGGTGCAGGATCCCCATGGCCGTCTCGTAGAGATCGTCCTCCTCCGCCTGGAAGAGCTCGTCCCGGGGATAGCCCTCGATGATGTTGCGCAGGCGTTTTTCGTTGTGGGCACTGGGATATTGCCCGGCCCGGGCCAGCACGTGGCTGATCTTGCGGCGGATCAGGGGAATGTCCCGGGCGGCCTCGTCATAGGCCTCGGCGGTGAACAGGCCGACGAA
>DAINBM010000532.1:0-1595 GCA_036732965.1 Caulobacteraceae bacterium
GCCGGAGAACGAGCCCGGCTCGTCCATCATGCCGGGCAAGGTCAACCCGACCCAGTGCGAGGCCCTGACCCAGGTCTGCGTGCAGATCTTCGGCAACAATGCCGCCCTCACCTTTGCCGGCAGCCAGGGGCATTTCGAGCTGAACGTCTACAACCCGGTGATGGCCTACAACTTCCTGCAGTCCGTGCGGCTGATGGCGGACGCGGCGGTGAGCTTCACCGACAACTGCGTGGTGGGCATCGCGCCGCGGCTGGACAACATCCAGTCCGGTGTGGAGCGCTCGCTGATGCTGGTCACGGCCCTCGCCCCGAAGATCGGCTATGACAACGCCGCCAAGATCGCCAAGACCGCGCACAAGAACGGCACCACCCTGCGGGAGGAGGCCGTCGGCGGCGGCTATGTGACGAACGAGGAGTTCGACGCCCTGGTGCGCCCGGAGAACATGGTCCATCCGGGTTGAGCCTGCCGGGGTCGAGCCCACACCCCGGTCCACGCAGAGCCCAAACGCGCGTCATCCCGAGGCGGGCCGGACCGGCCCGTCTCGAAGGCCGAACACCCTCAACCGGAGCCTGAACCGATGGCTGGCCTCAAGGACAAGCGCGGCTTCATCGACAAGGACCGGCTTGACCTGTCCGAGCGGCAGGCGGTGGAATACTGGATGAAGCGCTGGGGCGTGACCCGGGAGCAGATCACCGCCGCCCATCGCAAGGTCGGCCGCATGACCAAGGACATCGCCGCCGAGCTGGGCAAGAAGCGCTAGCGGTTGTTCTTGCGGAACCGCGCCGCCTCCGCCGCCAGCCGGGCCATGGCCGCGGCCTCCCCGTCATCGCCTTCCGGGACGAAGGGCAGGGTCCCCGCCACACCGCGGACCGACAGCCAGAGCTGGACATTGAAGTGGGCGAACAGGCGCAAGGGGCGGCGCCGGTCGTCGGTGACATCCCAGCCCTCGGCTTCAAAGGCGGCGATCTGGTCCCGATCCGGCTTCAGATCGATCCGGTCCCACCCTTGCGGCCGGGGGATCTCGTCCGCCTCGTCCGCGGTCAGGCCGAACAGCTCCCGGGAGACCGCATCCAGCTCCGGGAAGTCCGGGCGGGCGTCGAGGTCCCCCATGCGGGGCGTCATCAGGGCCTTCTGCTCGAGGGCGCGCAGGCCGGGCAGGTCGATCAGGCGGCGGAGGGGGGCGGGGGCGTTCATGTCCGCATCATCCGGCCTCGGCCCGTCCGGTTCAAGCGCGGGAATGACAGGGGCGCATAAAACGTCCTAGGGTCGGGTCAGGAGACCGCACCGCCCATGAGCCATCCCCCGCTGAAACTGGACGCCGAGGGCGTCAATGCCGTGCTGATGGCGGCGTTTCCTGACGCCTCACCGGACGCCCTGCCCCGTGTCGTGGAGGCCGAACCCGGGCGGGTCCGCGTCCGGCGTCCCTACGGCCCCGGCCTGCTGCGGCCCGGCGGCATCATCTCCGGCCCGACCCTGATGACCCTGGCCGATACCGGGGCCTATGCCCTGGTGCTGGCCCATGTGGGAGACCAGAAGATGGCCGTTACCAGCTCGCTGGTGATGAACTTCCTGCGCGGTGCGGCTGTGGGCGACAT
>DAINBM010000533.1:0-1587 GCA_036732965.1 Caulobacteraceae bacterium
CCCGCTCGATGAAGAACTGGGCATAGAAGAAGGCGCAGTACCAGACCGACCCCTGCGCCACCATCATGGAGAATAGGGCGGTCAGGACCGTGCGCAGGTTCTTCCAGTGCAGGAAGCTTTCCATGTAGGGCTTTTCCGATCGGCCGCCGGTCTCGCGCAGGGCGTGGAAGGCCGGGCTCTCGGTCAGCTGCAGCCGGATCCAGACGGACACGGCCAGAAGACCCGCCGATGCCCAGAACGGCACCCGCCAGCCCCAGGCTGCAAAGGCGGCCTCGCCCACGGCCTGCCGGGTCACCAGGGTGACCAGCAGGGCCGCGGTCAGGCCGATGGCGGCGGAGGTCTGGATGAAGCTGGTCATCAGGCCGCGATGGTTGGGCTGGGCATGTTCCGCCACATAGATGGCGGCGCCCCCGTACTCGCCGCCCAGGGCAATGCCCTGGAGCATGCGCATGAGGATGAACAGGGCCGGCGAGATCAGGCCCGCCGTGGCAAAGGTCGGCAGGCAGCCGATGAGGAAGGTCGCGGCACCCATCAGGCTGACCGTGATCAGGAAGGCCCCCTTGCGTCCGGACCGGTCGCCGAGCCGGCCGAAGATCAGGGCCCCCAGGGGACGGAAGGCAAACCCGGCGGCGAAGGCTCCCAGGGCGAAGAAGTATCCCGCCGCCTCGTTCAGACCCGCCGCGAAGACCTTGGCCAGGATCGAGGCCAGGGGCACGAACACGAAGAAGTCATACCACTCGAAGGCTGTACCCGCGGCAGAGGCTGCTACAACCAGGGTCATGGAGGGGGTTTTGACGTCGATCAGGGTTTCGCCCGCAAGCTTGTCTGACATTCTCTCCCCCAAGGCCCCCGATGCCGGGCTTCTGCCGACGCATCGCTTCAAGGCTTAAGCACCGTCCACGCCGTGTGCAAGGCGATGGATCGGTCTCCACCCGGCGTCGCTGCTTGCAGGGCCGTTTAGTTTGCCCATAACCTTTCTCCTGTAGGGAGACCCCAACATGTCCGATCCGACCCCCGACACGGCGGCGAAAGCCCCCTCCGCCCGCAAGGCTGCCCCCAGGGGCGCTCCGCGAAAGCCCCGCGCCCGCAAGGCCGCGCCGAAGCCCTCGGAACGGGTGGTGGAGGATCTCAAGCAGACGGTGGAGGCGGCCCGGGAGGCTGTCGTGCACGCCGGTGCCGCCGTGGAACATGGTCGGCAGGCCATCCCCGAAGTGACCGACGTGGCCCGCGCGGTTCTCGATCAACGGTTCGAGCAGATGAAGTCCGTCGGTCAGGAGGCCGCGGACGTGGCCGTCGACCAGCTCGACCTCGCCCGCGACCTGATCGTGGAACAGGTGAAGGCCCGCCCCCTGGCCACGGCCTTCGCGGCCGTGGGTGCCGGTGTACTCCTCGGTCTGCTGATCAGCGGTAATCGCCGATGATCGTGGAGCAGACCCTGAAGACCGTGACCGCCGGGGCCGCCGTGGCCGCGGCGGTGATCGTGTCGGTGGTGGCGGCGGCCTCGACCGTCTACGCCCTGGTGCTGCCCCAGATCGGCCCGGCGGGAGCCGCGGCGGTGGTGGCGGTCCTGTTTGCCGCGATCGCAGC
>DAINBM010000534.1:0-1554 GCA_036732965.1 Caulobacteraceae bacterium
CGCCAGGCGGAGACGCCGGCGGCCCGCATGGCGATCAGCTCCGATCGCCGGTTGAGGTTCCCGTACGCGGCCATGACGCCGAACAGGATGGCGAACGGGACCAGCAACAGCACGATGGACGGGCTCTGCAGGAGGGTCATCACGAAGATGTCCGCGGTGGTGACGTCCTTGGCGCGTCCCCCCACGGTCCGTGAGATTTCCACGAAGTTCACCAGCATGATCATGGCGCTGATGACCCCGACCGCGCCGGCCATGCCTCCCAGGGCATGGGTCAGGATGTAGCGCTCCAGGCGTGTCAGACGCGGGCGGAAGCGGGTCAGGCTCGGCATCTTGGCAGCCGTCATGCGCGGGGCCCCGGGGTCGCCGCCAAGGGAACCAGGGCAACGGGTCCCAGTGACCGGCGGGGCTGTCCGTACAGGCGCATGCAGACAAACACGATGGGCGCGATCGGCAGGGCATACTGCAGGATGTTCAGCGCCGGTGCGTGGGCGCTCGCGGACTGGACGGCGAAGCCCAGGATACGAACCACACCGGCGGCGGCAGCCACCAGGACGATCCGGCGCGTGTAGCCCACCCGGCTGAACGATCCCCCCAGGACGCCATAGAGCGCCAGCGCCATGAAGGTGATCGTGTAGAGGGGAGACGCGATGCGGTAATGCCCCTCGGCCAGCAGGCTCTTGCGTCCCCGGGCATCCCAGACATTGGTGGTGTCCGGATAGACCAGCTCGTGCAGGAAGCGGTCGGACGTCTTGTAGACCACCTTTTCCCGGGTCTGGAGGTAGGTGGACAGGTCGAAGACGTATTCCTCGAAGAGGATGAAGTTCAGCACGCCCTTCGAATTGAACTGCTGGTTGGAACCGTTCCTCAGGATCATCACCGGCTGGCCGTTGCGCGACGTCACCAGGCCCCGGTCCGCCGTGAAGGTCGACGATTCGCCGCGGGGCTTGTCCTCGTGGATGAAGACGTTCTTCAGGAGGCCTTCGGAATCAACGGTCTGGGCATAGACGGTGAGACCGGCGGCGGGGGAGTTGAATTCCCCTTCCCGGATCAGGCTGGCCGCAAGGTCGGTCTTGACCCGGAAGAGTTCGTCCCGCAGGCCGCGCATGGCCAGGGGCTGGACCCACAGATTGACCACCAGGGTCAGCAGAGCGGCCATCACCGCCAGCCGGAAGGCCGGGGCGGTCACCTGCCAGCGGCTCATGCCCCCGGCATAGCAGACCACGATCTCCTGTTCCGTGTGCAGCCGGTTCAGGGTGATCAGCGTGGCAACGAAGACGGCGACCGGCAGCACCATGGCCAGCATCTGAGGCAGGGTCAGGGCCACCACCTTGGCAAAGACGAGCAGGCCCTGCTTCTGGCCGACCAGGATATCGAGAAACACCAGGGTCTGGCTGAGGGTCAGCACCGCCACCAGCGCCCCGGTTGCGGCGAGGGAGGGGCCCAGCAGCTGCCGGAACAGGTATCTGTCGATCAGGCGCATGGGGCGGATGGGCTCATCAACGGAACGCGAGGAAGCTTCAGAAAGGGACGCTGACGGGGCGGACCCGGCGCGGG
>DAINBM010000535.1:0-1547 GCA_036732965.1 Caulobacteraceae bacterium
ATTCGGTATGCATTTTTGCCCTCCTGATCTCCACGTATTCGACGTGCAGGCGGTCGCTTCGAAGACCGCAAGACAAGAAATGCCCACCTCAGTTGAATTTAGAGTTAACGGCATTTTTTATTCGATATTTGCTCAAACAATAATCAATCGTTACGGCTATGTTGCTAATTTTTATTTGGGCAACCATTGCTAACAAAAAACTATCCGGAAGCGGATGCGTAAGAATTGGTTCACATGGCACCCGCCGTCCGGCAGACTGCCGTTCAGCCCCGGTTCATGCGAAGCGGATCAGACATGACTTCATCCGAACCAGCGGCCGTCGCCGCCCGTGAAGGAAAGCCGAGATGACACCGAACCGCATGCGACGCTTCGCTACGCTCCCGACCCTGATGGCTGGCTCTCTCTGGCTGGCCGGGGCCGTCATCCCCGCCGCCGCCCAGGACCGGGACCACGATCGCGGGGAACGAGACAGCCCGCGGGCTCAACCGGCACCTGCGGCACAGGGCCCCCGGCCCGTCCCGCAGGGGGCCCATGCCGCCGCTCCACCGCCGGCACCGGCGCAGGGACCGGCCCGCTTCCAGGGATACACAGCTGGTCAGGCCGGCGCCGTGGCGTCGAACCCGCCCGCCGGTCGCCCGGGCCCTCCGGCCTATTCGGTCCCGTCCGGCACCCCGAGTGACAACCGGCGGAGCGGTTCCGACGCCCGTGGTCCGGACCGGGACGCCGGACGCTGGCAGGGGGGCGAAGGACGGGATTCCCGACGGGAACCTGGACGGGATGCCTGGCGGGACGGTGCGCGGGACGGCTATCGCGACTGGGGACGGGACCCTCACTGGGACCGTGACAGCGGCGAGCGGCACGAATGGCGCTATCGGGGCGAGGTGCGCCCGGGCTATCGCGTGGCACCGTATCGCTATCCCCGCGGCTGGGGCTATCGATCCTGGCGCGTGGGCGAGCGGCTCCCCTTCCAGTTCCTGACGTCGTACTATTTCCTCGACGCCTATGCCTACGACCTGCCCCCGGCCCACTACGGCTATCGCTGGGTGCGGTACGGATCGGATGCCCTGCTGGTGAACGTCTACACCGGCGAGGTCGAGGATGTGGTCTACGGGATCTTCTACTGGTAATCCGGTCCGCCTTGACCGGCGTGCAACTGGGAGACAACGGGATGCGGCTGTGCAGCCGGACCGTCGATGGGCCATCCGGCCGCCATCGCCGCGGGACCCTCGCGATCCTGGTGACGGGGCTGGTGTCCGCGTGCGTATCCCCGACCGTGGCACGGGCCGCCATGCCCCCACCGAGCGCGCCGGACGAGCGGGCAGGCCACCCTCCCACCGACCCGCGCGCCCACCCGGTACGCGGTGGGTTCCTGCCGGCAGACCGCCTGGCTGACCGGGTCGCCGATCCGCGGCGCTACAAGGTCCGCTCCGCCCCCCCGGGCTACGTCTGGGTGCATGTGGGGCGCGACCTGATCCTCGCGCAGGACCGAAGCGGCCTGATCGTCGACATCGTCGAGGGGGTCTATCCCTAGGCTTGACCGCGCCTAG
>DAINBM010000536.1:0-1545 GCA_036732965.1 Caulobacteraceae bacterium
AGATCGACCCCGTGGCGGACACGATCAGATGCGGTTCCGCAGCCAGTCGCTCCAGGGTCAGTTCCTCGTCCGCCCGGGGGTGAGCCTTGCGCATGACCCAGACGAGCTGTTCCTGGAACAGGACACACCGGTCAAAGCGGTCCGATGATCGGCCGAAGGCCCCGATGGCGATGTCGACCCGCCCGGAATCCAGGGCCTCCGTCACGCTCTTTTCCTGATGTCGCAGCACAAGCTCCGCCCGGGGGGCCAGGGCGCGGAACTTCCGCACCAGCCCGGGGGCCAGAACCGCGGACAGGTAGGGGGACATCCCCAGGGCAAATCGCCGGTCCGAGGTGGACGGGTCGAACACCGAGGGTGCCAGCGCCCGCTGCACCATCTGCAGGGCGCGGGACACCTTGGGCCCCGCCTCCAGCGCCCACGGCGTCGGTCGCATGCCCTCGGACGTGCGCACGAACAGTTCGTCCCCGAGGGTCAGGCGCAGGCGATTGAGCGCGTGACTGACCGCAGACTGGGTCAGGCCCAGCCGCTCGCCCGCCCGGGTGACGCTGCGCTCCTCGATCAGCGCCTCGAACACCCGGAGCAGATTGAGGTCGAGATTGGCGAAATGAATTTTCTTCATGATATTGTTGATCAAAATCCATTTGGATCATAGTGGCGAAGGACTATCTGTGCAACGCACCATGTCAGGCCGCCCGCTGGACCGTGCTATAGGCCGTGGATGGGCCGCTCCGTGCGACGCGATGAACCGCGGCACCGGGGTCCGACCCGCCGCTGATCAGGATGACCGTATGAGTACCAACCGTTCCGAAGCCCGTGCGAGCCAGCCCCCCAGCGTGACCAGCGTCGAAGGCCGCATCCATCGCGAGGAGCTTCTGCCGCCCCGCCCGCTGGCGGAACGCCTGCGCCTGCCGCTGATGGTCGGAGTGCCCGCGCTCGTGATGGCCGGGGCCCTGTTCGTCTGGCTGACCGGCGGTCGCTACCAGACCACCGACGATGCCTATGTCCAGGCCGCCCGGGTGCAGGTGTCCAGCAACATTCCCGGCCGGGTGATCCAGGTGGCCGTGCACGAGAACCAGCTGGTGCACACCGGTGATGTGCTGTTCCGCCTCGACCCCCTGCCCCTCGAGACCGCCCTGTCCCAGAGCGAGGCCATGGCGGCCCAGGCCCGCCTGCAGATCGACGCCTATCGCGCCGCCTACGGCCAGCGCCGGGCGGAGACGGCGGCGGCGGCGGATACGCTGGCCTATCAGCAGCGGGAACTGGCGCGGCAGAAGACCCTGCTGGCCGCCGGCGTGGCCTCGCAGGCGCAGGTGGATCTCGCCCAGAATGCCGTGGACTCCGCAGGACAGAAGCTTTCCGCCGCCAAGGAGGCCGAGGCTGCGGCCATGGCCCAGCTGGGCGGATCACCGGACGGGGCCGCGGACCGGCACCCCTCCGTCCGCGCCGCGGATGCCATGGTGGCCCGGGACCGGCTGAACCGCTCCTACGGGATCATCACCGCCCCGCAGGACGGAGTCGCCACCAAGGTGGAGCAGCTGCAGGTGG
>DAINBM010000537.1:0-1545 GCA_036732965.1 Caulobacteraceae bacterium
CGGATCGGCAAAGGCCGGGCGGGCCTTGTCCGGCACCACGGCGGCCACGGTGGCCTGGGTCAGATGATGGCTGGCCCAGACCTCGAACAGGGCCGCCTGGGGGCTGTCGGCAGTTTCATGCCCGTCCCAGCCCTGCAGCAGGGCCAGGGCCGCGGTCTCATCCGCCGTGTCACCCTTCAGGCCGGTCAGCAGGGCGCAGGTCTGCCGGGCCAGGGGACTGGTGGTGTCGGTCTGGATGGCCATCATGTCGGTGAGGCCGAGTTTCGGCTTTTCCGCCAACCTCGCTTCGATCTCATCGATGCGGGAGCGGTCCACCCATTCATAACCCACATTGCCGAAGCCCTTGGGGGCGTCGGCGGGGATGTTCATCTCGTTGGCGGTGGCAAACCAGCCCTTCGCCGGGTTTTTCACCGTGGGGAAGATCTCCGGCCGGATCAGGCCCTTCCACTCGTAGCGTCCGTCCCCGGGCACAGGCGTCAGCCCGTCCCAGTTGGGCCGCAGGGGGGTGAAGGCCGAGGGACGCCAGCCGATGGTCCCGCCGGTGTCGGCGTAGACGAGGTTCAGGGGGGGCGAGCCCCAGTGGGCGTGGGTCGCCTCGAAATCCGCCCAGCCCGTCGCCCGGAACATCCAGGCCGCGTTGAAATAGCCTGCGCCGCCCGGCTCG
The DNA here is from genome assembly GCA_036732965.1 of Caulobacteraceae bacterium. Taxonomy (GTDB): domain Bacteria; phylum Pseudomonadota; class Alphaproteobacteria; order Caulobacterales; family Caulobacteraceae; genus CAIMFV01. The sequence continues at coordinate 665 of DAINBM010000537.1, forward strand.
CTCCAGGTGGAGCGGACGGCGAAGGCGTGGCCGCCTCTGGCGTCCTGGCTGATCACCGGGCCGTGGCGGGTGAAGCGCAGAACGACGTCCCGGGCCGCCTCGCCCTTCACCTCCAGCTTTTCGTGGACCACCTCCATCGGCACCCACCCGCCCTTGTAGCGGTAGGCGTCGGGATGGTCGGCGGCGGTGTCGTAGACATAGAGGTCCTGCTGATCCACGTAGAAGATCGTCAGGCCCCAGGCGGCAGTGTCGTTGTGGCCGAAGCTGACGCCGGGCAGGGCAGGTTCGCCGGCCCCGATCACGTGCAGGTCCGGGGCGTTCACATCCACCACATAGCGCAGCGAGGGCACGCTGTGGGCCCGGTGCGGGTCATTGGCCAGGATCGGCCGACCGGTGGTGGAGTGGGCAGCGTCGACAACCCAGTTGTTGGAGCCCTCCCGCGTGACCTCGGTATTGTGTTCGGCGAGGCGCTTCACATCCGGCACCTCGGCCACCACGGCGCGGCCGTCGAAGCTGACATTGCCGGTGGCCAGCAGATAGTCCTTCAGCACCTCCGGCCCGATCGCACAGGGATCGAGCCCCTTGGGGACCTGGATCTGATGGGCGGGCTCCAGCTTGCGGCGCAGGGGCTCGTACGGCAGGCCGCCCAGGCACAGGGAGCGGGCGCGGATCACCTCGGCGGTCAGGTTGCCCACAAGGGCGTGGCTGCGGATGCGCACCACATCGTCGGCCGTCCAGGTTTCGGGGAGGGAGCCGGTCAGGCCGAACTCGACGGGCAGGGGGCGCTCGCCGCTCTTCACCTCGTTCACATAGGCGTTGATCCCGGCGACGAAGGCCTCGGTCCACGCCCTGGCGTCCTTGGGGTAGGACGCCCACTCGGC
>DAINBM010000538.1:0-1532 GCA_036732965.1 Caulobacteraceae bacterium
CGTATAGGCCGCCCCCGGCAGGATCACGTCGGCGGCCTGGGCCCCGGCGTCCCCGTGGGTGCCCTGATAGATGACGAAGGCCTTGCCGAGGCGGGAGGTATCGATCTCGTCGGCGCCCAGCAGGTAGAGCACATCAAGCTCGCCCGCTTCGGCTGCGGCCAGCATGGCACCGGTGTTGCGACCGCCGGCTGCGGGCAGGAAGCCCATGTCGAGTCCGCCCACGCGGGAGGCCGCCGTGTGCAGCACGTTGAAGCCGTTCCAGCCGTCGCGCACCACACCCATGGACTTCGCGGCCTCGCCCAGCATGTGCAGGACCGCCGCGGAGTCCGGACGGTTCAGCGCGCCCTGGCCGATGATGAACATCGGCTTTTCCTTGGAGATCGGACCGTGGGCCACGAACTGGCGGATCGCCTCGGGCGACGTGCCGAGGTGGTTGTAGCGATAGGTCAGGTCCGCCGCTTCGCCGATCACGCCGGTCAGCAGCTTGCCCGTCAGCCAGCGCTTGCGGATGCGGGCGTTCAGCACCGGAGCCTCGAGGCGCGGATTGGCCCCGATGATCATGATCGCGTCGGCCTCGTCGATGCCGGCAATGGTGGAGTTGAACAGCCAGCTCTCCCGCGGGCCATCGCCCAGGATGCTGCCATCCTGGCGGCAGTCGATGCTGGCCACACCCAGGGCACGGAACAGGTCCATCGCGGCCTTGAGGGACTCGGCATCCTGCAGGTCGCCGGCGATCAGGCCCATGCGATCGGGTGTCGTGGCCTTGATCCGGGCGGCAATGGCGGCAAAGGCCTGGCCCCAGCTGGCCGGACGCAGCTTGCCGTCGATCTTCACATAGGGCTGGTCAAGCCGCTGGCGGGACAGGCCGTCCACGGCGTGACGGGTCTTGTCGGAGATCCACTCCTCGTTGATCTCGTCATTGGCCCGGGGCAGCACACGGAGCACCGCAGGCCCCCGCGCATCCACGCGGATCGAGGCACCGAGGGCATCCATCACATCCACGGTCTCGGTCTTGGTCAGCTCCCACGGCCGCGCATTGAAGGCGTAGGGCTTGGAGGTCAGGGCCCCGACGGGGCAAAGGTCCACCAGATTGCCCGACAGCTCCGACGTGACCGCACCTTCCAGATAGGTGCTGATCTCGGCATCCTCGCCGCGGTTCAGGAGGCCCAGCTCCGACACGCCTGCCACTTCGGTGGCGAAGCGCACGCAGCGGGTGCACTGGATGCAGCGGGTCATGGTGGTCTTGATCAGCGGCCCCATGAACTTCTCGTCCACGGCGCGCTTGTTCTCGTCGAACCGCGATCCGGCGCGACCATAGCCCATGGCCTCGTCCTGCAGATCGCACTCGCCGCCCTGGTCGCAGATCGGGCAGTCCAGGGGGTGGTTGACGAGCAGGAACTCCATCACCCCTTCCCGCGCCTTCTTCACCATGGGCGTGTTGGTGAAGATCTCCTGCTTGTCCGCGGCCGGCAGCGCGCAGGAGGCCTGCGGCTTGGGCGGACCCGGCTTCACCTCGACCAGGCACATGCGGC
>DAINBM010000539.1:0-1520 GCA_036732965.1 Caulobacteraceae bacterium
TGCAGGGTCTTGTAGATCTCCACGAGGCTGGACAGCTGCTGCGGCGCAGGCGGCCAGCCCGACCACCACCGTGGCCCCGCAGCAGCTGTCCAGCCTCGTGGAGATCTACAAGACCCTGCATGCCCATCCGGGTCTGTCCCATCACGAGGACGGCGCCTCCGCCATCGTGGCGGACGAGCTGCGCAAGGCCGGATACGCGGTCACCGATCATGTGGGGGTCTATCCCGACGGCTCCCGCGCCTTCGGGGTGGTGGGGATCCTGAAGAACGGGCCGGGGCCGACCCTGCTGATCCGCGCCGACATGGACGCCCTGCCCATCGTCGAGGAGACCGGCCTCCCCTATGCCAGCCATGTGATGACCAAGTCCCCGGCCACGGGGCTCGAGGTGGGGGTGATGCATGCCTGCGGCCACGACATCCATACCACGGTGCTGATCGGTGTCGCCCGTTCCCTGGCGGCAGCAAGGACCCGGTGGCACGGCACCCTGATGCTGGTGGGCCAGCCGTCGGAGGAGACGGTGGACGGGGCCCGGGCCATGCTTGCCGATCACCTCTACGAGCGTTTCGGCCGGCCGGACATGATTGTCGGCCTGCATGACTCCAACGGCCTCGCCGCCGGAACCACGGCCATCGCCATCGGCCCGGCCCAGGCGGGCACGACCTCGGTGGACATCACCATCCGCGGCATCGGCGGCCATGGGGCCATGCCGGAAATGGGCCGTGACCCCATCGTGCTGGCCGCCCAGTACATCACCCAGATCCAGACCATCGTCAGCCGGGAACAGGACCCGATGGACCCGGCCGTGATCACCGTGGGCTCCATCCACGGGGGCTCAAAGCGCAACATCATCCCCGACGAGGTGAAGCTGCAGCTGACCACCCGGTACTTCTCCGACCACAGCCGTCAGGTGATCCTGGACGGCCTGCGCAACCGGGCCGCGGGCCTCGCCCTGTCCGCCGGTCTTCCGCCGGAGCGGGCGCCCATCGTCACCGTCAACGAGACCGAGAGCGCGCCCCCAACCTACAACGACCCGAAGCTGGCCAACCGCGTGCGGGCGGCGCTGGCGGCCTCGCTGGGGGCGGACAAGGTGTTCATCTCGGAAAAGGTCATGCCCAGCGAGGATGTGGGCGTGTTCGGGCTGGAGGGGCACCAGATCCCGCTGGCCTATTACAGCCTGGGGGCCGTGGATGCCGAAGCCCTCGCCAAGGCCCGGGCAGCGGGACACGAACTGCCGGGCCCGCACAACAGCCACTTCGCACCGGTGCCGGACCTGACCGTGGCCACAGGGGTGAAGTCCATGACCGACGTGGCCCTGACCCTGCTCGCCAGGCCCTGAGCGGCCCGAAGTCGATCGGCCTTCCCCTGCGTCCGGCTTTACGCCGGGCGTCGGTGGCCTCACCCTAGCGGCCGGACCCCGTCCAGCGACCCGCAGAGGCCGCATGACGGGGATGAGGAAACGCGCAGCAGGGAACGCCGCCATGTCCATCGACTTTGAAATCCCCGAGGAGGCCAAGGCCATC
>DAINBM010000540.1:0-1503 GCA_036732965.1 Caulobacteraceae bacterium
GCAAGTTCAGCGGCATCAACGAGGCCTTCTATCTCCAGGACAGCTGGGACATCACGCCGCGGATCAATGTCCAGGCCGGTGTCCGGAACGACCTGTTCCATCTGGATGGCGCGGACAGCAAGCGCTACGCCGCGTTCAATGCCAACTGGGCCCCGCGCCTCGGAGCCTCCTGGGACGTGATGGGCGACCGGAGCCAGAAGCTCTACGCATCCTATGGGCGCTATTTCCTGCCGATCGCCTCGAACCTGGCGTTCCGCGGGGCATCGGCGGCGACCTATTTCGACGAATACTACTACTACAGCGGCGCGCCGAACCCGACCGGTGCCCCGACCCTGGGTGCGCAGATCACGGGCTTCCCGTCGCAGAGCTCGACCGGATGCGTCGCGGGAGGCTATTCGGCTGTGGGCTCGGCCGGGTGTGTCGTGACCTCCAACGGTACCATTCCGCCATCCTTCGGCTTCCAGGCCAAGAACGCCCACGCCTCCTATGATGACGAGGTGATCGGTGGCTATGAAGTGCGCTTCAATGATGCGTGGAAGGCCGGGGTCTCCCTGACCTACCGGACGCTCGGGCGGGCACTGGAAGACGCGGCGGTGGATGCGGGCGTGCTGTCCTATTGCACCGCCCACGGAATTGCCGGCTGCGACCAGCTGTGGGGCGGTTTCAGCCAGTACAGCTACGTCAACCCCGGTCACGGGGTGAACGTCACGCTCTATACGCCGCTCCCCGGGGAGACGACGCCCCGGACCATCAGCTTCTCGGCGGCCGATCTGCACCTGCCCAAGGCCAAGCGGGAATACACCGCGCTGACCTTCGTCCTGTCCCATCCCTTTGACGGCAAGTGGAGCTTCGATGGCTCCTACACCCTGTCGCGTTCGGTGGGGAATTATGAGGGCACGGTGAACTCCAACATCGGCCAGACCGATACTGCCTCCACCCAGGATTTCGACCAGCCGGGTCTGGAGACCGGGGCTTACGGACTGCTGCCTAACCACCACCTGCATGAGCTGAAGCTCTTCGGGTCTTATCAGGTGCTGGACCAGCTTCTGGTCGGGGCGAACTTCCAGGTGCAGTCACCCAAGCACTTCGGCTGCATCGGGGTGAACCCGGTGGATCCGTTTGCCGCAGCCTATGGTGCCGCCTCCTGGTATTGTCAGGGTGTGCTGACCCCGCGGGGAACCCAGTTCACCAGTGACTGGCTGACCCAGATCGACATGTCGTTCCGCTACGAAATCCCGACCCATCTGGCCAAGAATGCGGTCGTCCGGGCGGACATCTTCAACCTGTTCGACCAGCAGGCGAAGACGGACTTCGACGAGTTCGGCGATCTCAACAGCGGGGCGGTCAATCCGAACTACCGCAAGCCTTTGAGCTATCAGCAACCGCGGTCGATCCGACTGGGTCTCGATCTCGCCTGGTGAGGCGGGGCCGGCGTCGGTCTCAGGACCGTCCGACGCCGGGACCTGTTCCGTCGGCCGCATGTCGATCCCGCACAGCGCCGGC